>NZ_JAGQBM010000089.1:0-9211 GCF_024345635.1 Cyanobium sp. Lug-B | reverse complement strand
GGCGCCGCTGCCGCGGGAGCCGGTGGCGCGGGCACCGGCGGCGCGGGCACTGAACGGGGTGCCGGCGTGTCCGGCGCCACGGGTGGGGTGGGGGCGGCGGGAGCCCGTACCGCTGCAGCAGGGGCCGGGCCGGCGGCTTCAGGGGCCGGCCCGGGGCCCTGGAGATGGGCCAGGAGGCGGGCCCTGGCCCGGTCCTCGGCTTCTTCGGCATCCCCGGCCTCCCCCAGGGCGCTGCCCAGGAAGCGTTCCCCGTCACGGGCCGAGACCAGCACGACGCGGCGGCCGCCGTCGCAGTGCAGCAGTCGGACCTGGACGTGCATGGGGGCGGGAGGCACCGATGGTCTTTCTAGAGTGCTTCTTTGCAGCCTCCACGGCCGAGTGAACGCCAGGAATGGAAGTGGAATCGGTGGAGAGCCTCACGCCCCTGCTGCAGCCCCTGCTGCAGGAGGCGGACCAGTGGGGCGAGGTGCTGCTTCTGCTGGTCCTGCTGGTGGGGCTGGAGGCGGTGCTCTCCGCCGACAACGCCATCGCCCTGGCCGCCATCTCCCGGCGGCTGCATGATCCGGCGCGGCAGCGCATGGCCCTGAACCTGGGCCTGGTGCTGGCCCTGGTCTTCCGGCTGGCCCTGATCGCCCTGGCCAGCCAGGTGCTGGCCTTCTGGCCCCTGCAGCTGCTGGCCTCGGCCTACCTGCTCTGGCTCTGCGGCCGCCACCTGCTCGGCAAGGACGACGGTGCCGACGACGATGGGGCCGGCCAGGACCCGGCAGCAGCCGATTCCGCCACCCACGGCTCCCACCACGGCCCGGGCCATCCCCACCACGGCGCCACCCTGGGCTCGATCGTGGCCACCCTGGCCCTCACCGACCTGGCCTTCTCCCTGGACAGCGTCTCCGCGGCGGTGGCGGTGACCGACCGGGTGCCGCTGGTGATGGCCGGCGGGGTGATCGGCATCCTCGCCCTGCGGCTCACGGCCGAGCTCTTCCTGCGCTGGCTGGAGATCTTTCCGCACCTGGAGACGGCCGGCTACCTGGCCGTGGGCCTGGTGGGCCTGAAGCTGCTGCTGCGCCTGGTGCTGCCGGCCGTGGAGGTGCCGGAATGGGCCCTGCTGCTGGTGGTGGCAGGCCTGTTCGCCTGGGGCTTCTCCCTGCGCACGGAGCCGTCGCCGCTGCCCGGGCCGGGGAGCGGCGACGGCTGAGGCCTGCGGAGCGATGCGGATTGAACTGCGCCAGATCGACTCGGACCGGCTGATCACCACGATCGAGATCGACGACCTCGGCAACGTGCCCCACCCGGGTCGCTGGCTGACCGTCGACGCGGGCAGCTTCCTGGTGCTGCAGCGCCGCCACCGCTACCGCCTGCGGCAGGGGCGCTACGAGCTGGCGACGGTGGCGCTGCAGGTGAAGCCCCAGCGACGGCCGGCCGATGCCCTCTGGTGGGATGGTCGCTGGGTGATCGGTGACCCCCACTGCCGCTTCAACGCCCGCAGCCCCCTGCTGCGCTGTGCGGTGCTGCCGGAGGGACCCTGCGAGCGCTGCAGTCACCGCACGCCCCGGGGAGGCGGCGATGGCGCCGCCGGCCGGTCCTAGGCTGGGGACCACTCCGTACTCGCGCCCGATCACCGCCCCTATCTCCAGGCCCCAGGCCCAGGTCACCCGGAGCCGACGCAGCGGCAACGGCTCCTCCCCCACCCCTGCTGCGGTGGCCAACCCAAACGCTGCTTCGGTGGCCGCCGATCCCCTCACCCCCAGCCACACCGCCACGGGTCTGAACCCACCGGTGGCCGGGCTGGCGACCGATTTCGCCGTGCTGGGCCTGTCGGAGCCGATCCTCAAGGCCGTGGCCGCCAAGGGCTACAGCAGCCCCTCCCCGATCCAGCGGCAATGCATCCCCGCCGTGCTCGCGGGGCACGACGTGATGGCGGCGGCCCAGACGGGCACCGGCAAGACGGCCGGGTTCACCCTGCCGATGCTGGAGCGGCTGCGCCACGGCCCCCATGCCCGCTCGGGTGTGGTGCGGGCCCTGGTGCTGACACCCACCCGTGAACTGGCGGCGCAGGTGGCGGACAGCGTCACCGCCTACGGCCGCTACCTGGATCTGCGCTCCGACGTCGTCTTCGGCGGGGTGAGCGCCAACCCCCAGATGCAGCGGCTGCGCCGCGGGGCCGACGTGCTGGTGGCCACCCCCGGCCGGCTGATGGACCTGCACCAGCAGAACGCCCTGCGGCTCGACCGGGTCGAGATCCTGGTGCTCGACGAGGCCGACCGGATGCTCGACATGGGCTTCATCCGCGACATCCGCCGGATCCTCTCCCTGCTGCCGCCCAAGCGCCAGAACCTGCTGTTCTCGGCCACCTTCTCCACCGAGATCCGGCGGCTGGCCACCGGCCTGCTGCACAACCCCGTACAGCTCCAGGCCACCCCCGAGAACCAGGCCGCGCCCCTGGTGGAGCAGGTGATCCACCCCTGCGACATGGACCGCAAGGGGGATCTGCTCAGCCATCTGATCCGCAGCAACGACTGGCGCCAGGTGCTGGTGTTCTCCCGCACCAAGCACGGCGCCAACCGGCTGGCGGAGCGGCTCGAGAAGGAGGGGCTGGGGGCGGCGGCGATCCACGGCAACAAGAGCCAGGGGGCCCGCACCCGGGCGCTGGCGGAGTTCAAGAGCGGCGAGGTGCGGGTGCTGGTGGCCACCGACATCGCCGCCCGTGGCATCGACATCCACCAGCTGCCCCATGTGGTCAACCTCGACCTGCCCAACGTGGCCGAGGACTATGTGCACCGCATCGGCCGCACCGGCCGGGCGGGCCAGAACGGCCATGCCATCTCCCTGGTGGCGGCCGAGGAGCACGAGCTGCTGCGGGCCATCGAACGCCTGGTCGGCTCCCCCCTGCCCCGCCAGGAGGTGGCGGGCTTCGAGCCCACCGTGCTCTCCGCGCCGCCCCTGGATCTCAGCGGCGGCCGGGGCCGCCGCAGCCAGGGCCCCCGCCATGGGCAAGGGCAGGGCCACGACCGGGGCCGGCGCCGCAGCGGTTCCCGCTGAGCCAGGGCCCAGCGGGGGAATGGCAGTGGTTGTGACAGCCTCCCCCGCCTCCCTAGGGTGAAGTGAGGATCTGCCTCCTTTCGACATGCCCTACGAACCCGGATCCACCCAGTGCCGCGTGCTGATCGACTGCAAGGCCCAGATCGAAGGCATGCTCCTGGCCCTGGAGCGCATCGAGAACAGCCGCCACATCCGTGACCAGCTGGTGGCGGTCCACAACCAGCTGGAGGGGCTGCACGAACTGCACCGCCGCCAGCCGGAGGAGCTCGCCTCCGGCAGCTGAAAGCGCGGCGGACGCCGCCCGCCTGGGGCGTTCATCCAGCCCCGGCCATCTCCTCCCCCCGGACACGGTGCTCCCATCCCTGGCAGGCCGCATAGGCACCGGCCAGGGTGGGGCTCATCACCCGCTCTCCCGGGCTGCGCTCATGGCTCGCCACGTAGCAGCCCAACGTGTCCCGGAAGATCCGGCAGCCGGAGCCGGTGCTGTTGACGAAGGAAAGATCGCTGACCATGGCATCCCCACCCATTCACTGGCTTCGGTCTACTGCCTGCGTCGGCGGTCCAACACTGAGACGGCGGTAAGGGAACAAAACGTCAAGACCCCTTGCCGAATCAGTGGGTCAGGGGGTATTTGCACCGATCCGATCGCCCGCCACCAGCCCCAGCTGCTGGATCAGGGCCTGACCCTCGCTCGGACGCCGTCCAGGCAGCTGGGCTTGGCGCAGCAACACCGGGCAGCCACCGGTGGCCAGCACCAGTCCCTCCCCCTCCACAACCTCGAGCACGGTGCCGGGGCCATCCGCTGGCGAGCCACCCGCTGAGCAACCATGTGCCGCCGTCCCGTCCCGGGCGGAGCTGCCCCAACGGGCCGCCAGGGCGGCAGACACCGGAGTGAGCTGGTCGGCCAGCCGGGCCACCAGGGGTTCGGTGGCCAGCAGCTTCAGCCGCTCACTCCCCCAGGGGCAGGAGGCATTGGGGTGGAGCCCCATCACCCGGCGATGGATGGCCAGGGCGGTATCGCTCCAGTCCACGCGGGTGTCCTCCTTGGTGAGCTGGCGGGCGTGGCTGAGCCCTTCAACGGCCTGGGCTCGCACCCCGAGGCGGGCCAGCCGGTCCGGCTCCGGACCGGCCCCCGCCGCCTCGATCAGGGGCAGGGCCTCCACCAGCAGCTCCCCGGTGAGGCACGCCAGCCGTTCCGACAGCTGGCCGGCGTTCTGCAGCAGGGGAATGGCAAGGCGCCGCTCCAGCAGCACCGGGCCGGTATCCAGCCCCTCCTCCATTGCCATGATGCCGACGCCCGTTTCGGCGTCCCCCTCCAGCAGGGCCCACTGGATCGGCGCCGCCCCTCGCCAGCGGGGCAGCAGGGAACCGTGGCCGTTCCAGCAGCCCAGCGGGGGCTGGGAGAGCACCGCCGGCGGCAGGATCTGACCGAAGGCCACCACCACTGACACCTCCGCTCCCAGGGCCGCCAGCTCATGCTGGCAGGCCAGGTCGCGGCGGATGCGCTCGGGGGTGAACACCGGCAGCCCCAGCTCCAGAGCCCGTTGCTTCACAGGGGAGGGCACCAGGGCCTTGCCCCGGCCCCGGCGCCGGTCGGGCTGGCTCACCACACCAACGATGCTGTGGCCGGCCTGCCGCAGGGCTTCGAGACTGACCACGGCGTAGGCCGGGGTGCCCCAGAACAGGACCTTCAAGCGTCGCCCGTGATCGAGAGACCCTCCACCCAGACGTGGGGGCAGAGCCCGTCGGGGGTGACCTTGGCCGGACCCTCGAAACCGATGATGGAGCTGAGCAGGGTGCGGATGTCACCGGCCACGGTGGCGGCCTCGATGGAGCGCGGGGTGCCCCCCTCCACCCACCAGCCGTCGAAGGGGAGGGAGAAGGAGCCCTGGCTGGCCTTGACGCCGGCATGGAGGGCCGAGAGCGAATCGATCACCACCAGGCCGTCCGAACCGGCGGCGAAGCGGTCGAGGCCCTGGGCGCCGCCGTCACTGCCGGGGGTGGGGCCGATCTCGAACCAGTCCGGGCCCACCGACACCTTGGCCCCCAGGCCCGCATGGCCGGTGGGGGCGACACCGAAGGCCCGGGCGGTGGCCTCCGAATGGAGGAAGTGGCGCAGCACCCCGCCCTCCACCAGGGAGAGGCGGCGGGTGGGGGTACCTTCGCCGTCGAAGGCAGCTGCACCCACGTTGGCCGGATTCAGGCCGTTGTCGTGCAGGGAGAAGAAGGGAACCGCCAGCTGCTCGCCCAGGGACTCCCGCCGGCTGAGGCTGACGCCATCCAGCACGGCGCGGGCATTGAACAGGCTGCTGAAGGCGCCGATCAGGTCGAGGAAGGCCTCGGGACTGAAGACGCAGGTGTAGCGGCCGGTGCGGATCGGGGCGTAATCGAGGTGGGCGATGGTGCGCTCTGCCGCCTCCTGCACGCAGCCGGCCACATCGAGATCGGCGGCGCCGTAGGCCAGCCTCACGGCGCCGCTGCTGCGGGGCTTGCGGCCCGCCTCCTCGGCCCGGGCATAGAGGTAGAGGGAGGCGGTGGTGAGGCGCTGCTGGCGGCAGGCGCCGGCACTGTTGATGTAAAGCCGGTCGCTGCTGCGCTGGGCCAGGCCGTTGTAGGGGACCGTGCCGATGGCGGGATGGCGTCCGAGCAGGTCGCGCTCCGCCTCCTTGAGGGTGTCGAGCAGGCGGAGGATGCTCACCGGCGGGCGGAGCGGCTGCTCCAGCACCGGCAGCGGCGCGGTGGCCAGGGGGGAGAAGTCGGGGACCTCGTCGACGTTGCCGTAGGCGCTGGCATCGCGGGCCCCGGCCAGGGCCCGGGCCAGGCCGGCATCGGAGAGGTCGGAGGTGCTGGTGATGCCCACCAGACCATCGTCGTTCCAGACCCTGAGGGTGATGGCGCTGCGCTGGGCGCCCTTCATCTGCTTGGCTTCGCCCCGATCCACCTGCACGGAGGTGTCGGTGCTGCAGGAGGCGCCCAGGTCCCAGCGGTGGACGCCCTCCCGCTGGGCCAGCTGCTCGAGGCGCTGACGCAGCACCTCGGCATCGAGGCTGGTGGCGGCTGATTCGGTGTTGGCCATGCTCAGCGTCCCCCCACGGTGATGGTGTCGACCTTGATGTGGGGCTGGCCCACGGTGACGAAGATGCTGCCGCTGACCGAGCCGCAGAAGCCGGCGGCCAGCTCAAGGTCGTTGGCGCACATGGAGATCCGGGGCATCACCTCCTTGGCGTCGCCGATCAGGGTGGCGCCCTTCACCGGCCTGGTAAGGGTGCCGTTCTCGATCAGGTAGCCCTCCTCGACGGCGAAGTTGAACTGGCCGGTGGGGCCGACGCTGCCGCCACCCATCGACTTGCAGTAAAGCCCTTGATCGACGGAGGCGATCAGATCCTCCGGGCTGTGGGGGCCGGCGGCGATGTAGGTGTTGCGCATGCGGCTGGCGGCGGCGAAGGCGTGGCTCTGGCGCCGGCCGCTGCCGGTGCGGGGATGGCCGGTGCGGCGCTCCCCGGCCCGGTCGCTGAGGAAGCTCTGCAGGACGCCGTTCTCGATCAGCACGGTGCGCTGGGGCTCCATGCCCTCGTCGTCCATCGCCAGCGAACCGAAGGCGCCGGCGGTGAGGCCTTCGTCGATGGCGGTGAGGGAGGGGTGGGCGATGGGCTGGCCGACCATGTCGGCGAAGGGGGTGGTGGCCCGCTCCACCTGGGTGGTCTCCAGCAGGTGGCCGCAGGCCTCATGGAAGATCACGCCGCCGAAGCGGTTGGCCAGCACGACGGGGAACTGGCCGGCCTCGACGTAATCGGCGTAGAGCATGGTCCCGGCGCTGCTGCAGACGTCAACGGCGGCGGCCTCCACATCCCAGTGGCGCAGGTCGTCGGGGCTGTCGGTGGTGCCATAGCGACGGCCCAGGCTGGCCCGGTGGTCGCCGTCGGCGGCCAGCACGTTGAGCCCCACCGACTGGTGCAGCCGCACGTCCCGGGCGAAGGTGCCGTCGCTGGCGGCCACCAGCACCTCCTGCCAGTCGCGGGCGTAGCTGCCCCGGCGCACCTGCAGGTGCTGGCCATGGGCCTGGAGGCGGTCGGTGCCCTCCAGCAGCCGGCTGGTGGCCTCCGCCAGGGACGGGCAGGTGGGCAGCCAGCCGTCCTTGGAGGCGGCGAAGTCGCGCAGTTCGGGCAGGCCATCGAAGCCCCCGCCGGTGTGGGTGGGGAGCACGAGCCCCAGCATGCCCAGGGCCTGCTCCAGGGCGGCCCGCAGGCCGGCGGCGCTCAAGTCGTTGGTGGAGACGAAACCGTCACGGTCTCCCAGGAACACCCGCAGGCCGGCCCCGGCCCCGAAGGCCGGGCTGACGCTGGTGATGGCATCCTGCTCGGCCAGCAGGCCGAGGTGGTCGGAGCGCTCCAGGAATACCTCCACCAGATCGGCACCGGCCGAGCGCCCCGCGGCCAGGAGCGGCTCGAGGACGGAACGCCAGGCCGGATCGCCGAGGGCCGCCGGGGAGAGGGTGAGCGGGGAGGCGGCCGGTGCGCCGGTGGGAGGGGAGACGACCAAGCGGCGAAGAAAGGAACTGGGCCGATTCTGGCGGGTCGGCTCAGCGCACGGCGGGCTGGAAGCGTTCGCTGCGGATCGGCGCCATCAGGAACAGGCGGGCCATCTGGACACCGTTGCCGATCCAGTGGGGCAGCTTGCGCAGGGTGCGCACCGGAGCGGAGGCGCCGGAACGGTCGGCCTCGGCAAGGGCGGCGTTGTGCTGCACCAGCTTCTCCAGCCGGCCGTAGAACTCGGGATGCTCGACGTTGAGCACCACCGGGAACACCCGGGCGGAGGTTTCGTTGGTCTTGGCGATCACGTACTTGTCGTAGGTGCGGGCATCAAGGCCGAGGGCCTCGTAGAACTCCTTGCGGGCCACGTCACGCACATACATGGTGGCAAACACGGCCAGCAGGAAGAAGCGGCACCAGAGGCGGGCGGTGAAGCCGCGCACGGTGTCGGGCTGGGCCTTCATCAGGGCGTCGAAGAAGTCGCCATGGCGGTTCTCGTCCTGGCACCAGTTCTCGAAGAAGTTGAAGATCGGGAAGATCTTGCTCTCGGGGTGCTGCTCCAGGTGGCGGTAGATGGCGATGTAGCGCCAGTAGCCGATTTTCTCGGAAAGGTAGGTGGCGTAGAAGATGAACTTGGGCTGGAAGTGGGTGTAGGCCTTGGTGGCCGTCAGGAAGCCCAGGTCGAGCTGGAGGCCGAAATCGGCCATGGCCTTGTTGAGGAAGCCGGCGTGGCGGGCCTCATCGCGGGCCATGTGGGCAAAGCATTCAGCCAGCAGCGGGTTCCGCTCCTTGATGCGGCGGCTGAGCTCCTTGTAGAGCAGGAAGCCCGAGAACTCCGAGGTGCAGCTCTGCTCGAGGAACTCGACGAACACCCGGCGGGTTTCCGGATCGAGCTTGTCGGCGGCGCCTTCGAACTGGCCGTCACGGACGAAGTGGTGGCGGTTGTAGTCCTTGCGGAACTCCTCGCAGATGGCCTCCAGCTCCACTTCGTTGGGCCGCAGATCCATCGCCGCCATGGCGTCGAAATCCGTGGTGTAGAAGCGCGGGGTGAGGATCGTGTCCTTCACCGGGTCCTTGATGGCCGGGGCATCCGGGGTGCCCACCCGGGGGGCGGTGGGGGCTTGGGTGGCGGGAGGCACCATCGCGATGGACGTTCAGAGAGCTCGGCCGCCATCGTAGGCATCGATCCCCGCGATCGGTCCGGATGTGAAGGGGCGGATGTGAAGCGGGGAAACGGGCCGGCGCCTCAGTTGGGGCCCAGCCACTTCTGGCCGTTGAGCCGCTGCACCACCCGCGACACCAGCAGCGAGAGGGTCATCTTCTTCTCGTCGATCAGGAACGACTCCAGCAGGCTGGGGCTGCCGGCCCCCTCGGTGAGGGCGATGGTCTTGGCGGAGCTGATGTCAGGCCGGGTGAAGCAGAGCCAGAAGCGGCGCTCGCCCGGCAGCCGGCCCTTGACCATCCAGCAGTCCGCCCCCACCACGGGCATGGCGCCCTGCTCGAACACCAGCTCCGGAGCAGGGCCGCCGTAGGCCTCGATCTCCTGGGTCAGGGCCGGCAACAGCAGCTCGGGCACGAAGACCTCGAACGGCTTGTCCTCCGGGGCGGGGGGCTTGGCCTTGGGGGCGGGGGGATTTGCCTTC
>NZ_JAGQBM010000088.1:0-9741 GCF_024345635.1 Cyanobium sp. Lug-B | reverse complement strand
CTCCCCGTACCCCCTCCATAGCCCCCACCATCCACGGCATCGCCCTCGGTCTGATCGAAACCCGGGGCCTGGTGCCGGCGATCGAGGCGGCGGACGCCATGACCAAGGCCGCGGAAGTCACCCTGATCGCCCGGGAGTTCGTCGGTGGCGGCTACGTCACCGTGATGGTCCGCGGTGAGACCGGCGCCGTGAACGCCGCCGTGCGGGCCGGCGCCGATGCCTGCGAGCGGGTCGGCGACGGCCTGGTGGCGGCCCACATCATTGCCCGTCCCCACAGCGAGGTGGAGCCGGCCCTGGCGGCCTCCGGCGTCGGCCGCAGGGGCTGATCCCCATGGACGCCGCCCATCCGCGCGTCCTCGGCTACCTGGGCCGCGCGTTGAGTCTGGAGCTGTCGGCCGTGCAGCAGTACATGACCCAGGCCTCCCTTGTGGAGCTCTGGGGCGACACCAGTGCCGCCGAACGGTTCCGCCAGGAGACCGTCGAGGAGATGCGGCACGCCGAACGGCTGGTGCAGCGCATGCTGCAGCTGGGGGTGGCCCCCGCCGCCTCCCAGCTGCGTCCGGTCGGCCACGCCGCCGACCTGGAGGGTCTGCTGCGCCTCAATGCCGTCCTCGAGGAGGACCTGATCCAGCACTATGGCGAAGCGATGCGCTTCTGCCTGCTGATCGGCGATGGCAACAATGCGTCCTTCTTCCGTGCCCTGCGGGACGAAGAACAGCAGCATGGGGAGGATCTGGCGGCCTGGATCGGCAGCCTTGCCGCCGTCCCGTCCAGGGCCCTGCAACGGGCCACCTTCTGACGTCTCTCCCCCTTTGCCGGACACCCTTCCCCTGTCGATCCAGCTCAGCTGGCTGATTCCCCTTTACGGGTTCAGCGGCATGCTGCTGTCGCTGCCCTGGGCGGCGGGCTGGGTGAAGCGCAACGGTCCCCGTCCGGCGGCCTACCTCAACCTGCTCGTCACCCTGCTGGCGGTGCTGCACGGCAGCCTGGTGCTGCGGGCCGTGCTGGCCCTCGGGCCCCAGCACCTCGACATCGCCTGGTTCTCGGCCGCCGATCTGGATCTGCGCATCGGCTTCGATCTGTCCCTCACCAACCTGGCGGCCCTGGAGCTGGTGACCGGCCTGAGCCTGGTGGGGCAGGTCTTCGCCCTCGGCTACCTCGACAAGGAATGGTCCCTGGCCCGCTTCTATGCCCTGGTGGGCTTCTTCGAGGGGGCCATGGCCGGGGTGGTGCTGAGCAGCAACCTGTTCATGAGCTATTTCCTGCTGGAGATGCTCACCCTCTCCACCTACCTGCTGGTGGGCTTCTGGTACGCCCAGCCGCTGGTGGTGACCGCCGCCCGCGACGCCTTCCTCACCAAGCGGGTGGGGGATGTGCTGCTGCTGATGGGGGTGGTGACGCTGTCGGCCTGGGCCGGATCGCTGGAGTTCAACGACCTCTACGCCTGGTCGGCCAACGAGACCCTGCCGGCCCTGGGGGCCACCCTGCTGGGCCTGGCCCTCATCGCCGGGCCGATGGGCAAGTGCGCCCAGTTCCCGATGCACCTCTGGCTGGATGAGGCGATGGAGGGGCCGAATCCGGCCTCGATCCTGCGCAATTCCGTGGTGGTGACCTGCGGCGCCGTGGTGCTCCTCAAGGTGATGCCGCTGCTGCTGATCTCGCCGGTGGCCATCGACGTGCTGCTGGCGGTGGGCACCATCAGTGCCCTGGGCGGCGCCCTGGTGGCGATCTCCCAGGTCGACCTCAAGCGGGCCTGCTCCTACTCCACCACCTCCTACCTGGGGCTGGTGTTCATCGCCATCGCCCTGCAGCAGCCCTTCATCGCCCTGCTGCTGCTCTTCTCCCATGCCCTGGCCAAGGCGGTGCTGTTCATGAGCGTCGGCAGCGTCATCGCCACCACCAACTGCCAGGACCTCACCGAACTGGGCGGCCTCGGCACCCGCATGCCCGCCACCACCACCGGCTTCCTGGTGGGGGCCGCGGGGCTCACCGGCCTGCTGCCCCTGGGCTGCTTCTGGAGCTTCGGCCTGATGCTCGAGGGCCTGGGCTCGCGGGCCCCGTTCTTCGCCGCTGTGGTGCTGCTCACCAACGCCCTGACCGCCCTCAACCTCACCCGGGTCTACCGCCAGGTGTTCCTGGGTGCGCCGCACCCCAAGACCCGGCGGACCCCGGAGGTGAACTGGCTGATGGCCCTGCCCATGGTCACGGTCGCCGTGCTGGTGCTGGTGACACCGCTGGTCATGGCCCGCATCGACCGGGTTCCCGGCATCGGCGCCTTCTCGGGCGGCACGGCCCTGGTCCTGGTGGGCAGCGGCCTGGGCGGCCTGCTGGTGGGCAGCCTGGTGCCGCTGGACACCTTCTGGTCCCGCTCGGTGCTGCGGCCCCTGCGGGTGCTGCAGGACCTGCTGGCCTTCGACTTCTACACCGACCGCATCTACCGGGCCACGATCGTGGCCTTCGTGGCCGGCCTGGCCCGGATCACCAACGGCTTCGACCAGCTGGTGGTCAACGGCATGGTCAACCGCATCGCCGCCGTCTCGATGGGCTCGGCCGAGAGCCTCAAGCTGGGGGTGAGCGGCCGGCTGCAGACCTACGTCTTCACGGTGGTGGCCGCGATCGTGCTGCTGGTCGGCAGCCTTTCCTGGCTGGGGAGCTGATCGCACGATGCTGAGCGCCCTGCTCCTGATTCCCTTCGCCGGCGCCCTCGGCCTGCTCTGCTGGCCGGGCGAACTGGCCACCGAGCGCATCCGCCGTGCCGCCCTGGCCCTGCTGGGTCTGCAGCTGCTCTGGAGCCTGCGGGTGCTGCTGGCCTTCGACCCCGGCCAGGCGGGTCTGCAGCTGCAGGAGTCCTTCGCCTGGGTCGACAGCATCGGCCTCGACTACCGCCTGGGCGTCGATGGCCTGGCCATGCCCCTGGTGCTGGTGAACGCCGGGCTCACCCTGGTGTCGGGGATCTGCACCCGCGACCTCAGCCAGCGCCCCCGGCTGTACTTCGCCCTGCTGCTGACCATCAGCGGGGCGGTCAACGGGGCGTTCCTTTCCGAAAACCTGCTGCTGTTCTTTCTCTTCTACGAGCTGGAGCTGATTCCCCTCTGGCTGCTGATCTCCATCTGGGGCGGCGCCAACCGCAGCTACGCCGCCACCAAGTTCCTGATCTTCACCGCCGTCTCCGGGGTGCTGATCCTGGGCGCCTTCCTCGGCCTCTCCCTGTTCACCGGCCAGGCGGATTTCAGCATCAACCCCGTCACCACCGCCCAGCTGGGCATGGGCACCCAGCTGGCGCTGCTGGGGGCGCTGCTGATCGGCTTCGCCATCAAGATCCCCCTGGTGCCGTTCCACACCTGGCTGCCCGACGCCCACACCGAGGCCTCCACCCCCGTGTCGGTGCTGCTGGCGGGGGTGCTGCTGAAGCTGGGCACCTACGGCCTGCTGCGCTTCTGCCTGGGGATGTTCCCCGAGGCCTGGGCCCTGCTGGCCCCCTGGCTGGCGGGCTGGGCGGCGGTGTCGGTGCTGTACGGCTCCCTGGCGGCCATCGCCCAGCGGGACATGAAGCGGATGGTGGCCTACAGCTCGGTGGGCCACATGGGCTACATCCTGCTGGCGGCGGCGGCCGCCACCCCGGTCAGCCTGCTGGGGGCCGTCTTCCAGATGGTCAGCCACGGGCTGATCTCCGCCCTGCTGTTCCTGCTGGTGGGCATCGTCTACCGCAAGACCCGCACCCGGGACCTGGAGGTGCTGCGGGGCCTGCTCAACCCCGAGCGGGGCCTGCCGTTCACCGGCACCCTGATGATCCTGGGGGTCATGGCCAGCGCCGGCATGCCCGGCATGGCGGGCTTCATCTCCGAATTCCTGGTGTTCCGCGGCAGCCTGGGCGCCTTCCCGGTGGCCACCCTGCTGTGCATGGTGGGCTCGGGTCTGACGGCGGTGTACTTCCTGCTGCTGGTGAACCGGGCCTTCTTCGGCCGCCTGGCGGTGACCCCGCCCAGCGGGGATGCGGTGGCGGACTCCCGCCTGGAGGTGCGACTGCCGGCGGTGGCCCTGCGGGAAACCCTGCCCGCCCTGGCCCTGGCCAGCGGCGTGGTGGCCCTGGGGGTGCTGCCCTTCGGCCTGGGCCGCCTCAGCGAACAGGCCACCACCGCCATGGCCCAGCTGCCGGCGCTGGTGGCGGCCCTCCAGGGCGGAGGGCTGCTGTCATGAGACCGATTCCCCGCTCCCCCAAACCGCCCCTCACCTTCGCCGGGGGCCGCCCCACCAGTGGCGATCTGGTGGAAACGCTGCTCGCCGGTCACACCCTGCTGGCCGAATCCCCCGATCACCTGGTCCAGGTGGTGGACGTGCTGGAAAGCTACGGCGAGGTGCTGGATGCCTACAGCATCAATCTCATCCACCAGGCCGAGAAGCAGTTCCTCAATCCCTTCCCGGTCTTCCGCTTCCTCGACGGCGACCTCAGCCCGGCGAAGATCTGGCGACACCTGCTGCACGACCGGATCAACTTCGAATACGCGGAGTACTGCCAGAAGGCGATGCTCTGGCACGGCACCGGCGGCCTCGATGCCTATCTCGACAGCGAGGCCTTCGCCGCCAGCTGCGCCGCCATCGTCGCCCGCAAGACCCGGCGCGATCCCCTGCTGGCGGTGCTCAACCCGCTCTTCCCCCAGTTCCTCACGGAACTGATCCGCTCGGCCGCCACCACCCATGCCCTCGGCCAGTTCTGGCGAGTGATGAGCGATCTCTTCCTGGATCTGGCGCGGGCCGAGCGGGACGGGCGTGTGGATTCGATCGCCTCCGTGGTCACGTTCATCAAGGAGGGCCTGGTGGCGGCGGCGGGGGCGCCGATCACCTATGCGGTGGAGATCGGCGGCACCTCCTTCTGGGTGCTGCCCCCCGAGGCCGGTCTCACCTTCCTCGGGGATGTGGCCGTGCCCTACGTGGAGGCGGTGTTCCTGCGCGGCACCCCGTTCCTGGGCACGGTGTCCTTCAACGCCCAGGCCCAGCAGATCTCCCCCGACCAGGCCAAGTTCATGTACGGCGCCCTCTACGCCGACCCGCTGCCCACCATGGGGTCGGGCATCCCGCCCAGCCTGCTGATGCAGGACATGTACCGCCACCTCCCCGAGCGGCTGCGCGATCGCTACCTCGCCGGCATCCGCGGCGGCGGCGACATGCGGGTGAAGATCTGCATGAGTTTCCAGAAGGCGATGTTCTGCGTCACCAACGCGGCCATCGCCGGCACCTTCCCCCATCCGCTCAGCACCGAGGCGCCGGCGGAGCAGGCGGCCAACCGCGCCCATGCCGCCGCCTGGGCCGCCCGCCTGTGCGTGGCCCGCACCGACTGCCTCGACGATCCGGGCTGATCTAGGGTCGGACCCATGGATCAGCCCTGGACCCGACGGCCCCGCCCCGATCGGCTCGAGCGCCGCATCGAGTTCGACGACTACGAACGCACCCGCGTGTTCCTGGAGCGCCTGAACGGCCTCTCGGAGCAGGAGGGCCGCTTCCCGGACATCAGCTTCGGCCGCACCTACGTGAACCTCACCGTGCGGGCCGAAGCCGACGAGGACCCCATCGGCGAGCCGGAGGAAACCTTCGCGCGGGCGATCGATGGTCTCCTCTGAGGGCGCCGCTGCCGACGGAGACGACGGGGACACGCCGCAGGAGTCGCGGCTGGTGGATCTGCGGGCGGCCTACGACGCCGCCGGCATCAAGGAGGTGCTCGACCAGCTCGACCGGGAGCTGATCGGCCTGCGGCCGGTGAAGGCCCGCATCCGGGAGATCGCCGCCCTGCTGGTGATCAACCGGGCCCGCACCCAGGTGGGTCTCGACACGGCGCCCCCCAGCCTGCACATGTCGTTCACCGGCCGGCCCGGCACCGGCAAGACGACGGTGGCGGAGCGGATGTCGAAGATCCTGCACGGGCTCGGCTATGTCCGCAAGGGCCATGTGGTGACGGCCACCCGCGACGATCTGGTGGGCCAGTACATCGGCCACACGGCCCCCAAGACCCGGGAGATGCTCAAGAAGGCGATGGGCGGCGTGCTGTTCATCGACGAGGCCTACTACCTCTACCGGCCCGAGAACGAGCGGGACTACGGCGCCGAAGCGATCGAGATCCTGCTGCAGGTGATGGAGAACAACCGCAACGACCTGGTGGTGATCTTCGCCGGCTACAAGGAGCGGATGGACGTCTTCTACCAGAGCAATCCGGGCCTCTCCTCGCGGGTGGCGAACCACATCGACTTCCCCGACTACTCCGCCAGCGAGCTTCTGGCGATCGCCCAGCTGATCCTGGCGGCGGAGAACTACCGCTTCAGCCCCGAGGCGGCCGCCGCCTTCGCGGAATACATCCAGCGCCGCATGCAGCTGCCCTTCTTCGCCAATGCCCGCTCGATCCGCAACGCCATCGACCGGGCCCGCATGCGCCAGGCCAACCGCCTGTTCAGCGGCATGGGGCGGGCCCTCTCCAAGACCGACCTGATGACGATCGAGGCCGAGGACATCACCGCCAGCCGGGTGTTCCACGGGGAGGTGGAGGGGCTCGATCCGGCCCGGCCCCTGACGAGCCAAGAGGAATCGGCACCATGTTGAGGCTATTCAGGGCTGCAGCTCAATAAATCCCCCAGGGCGAGATGGGGTCAAAACCGAACGAAGGCTAGAAGGATCGGTCTTCAACAGCAAGGACAAAGAAGTCGTCGCGCAGGACGAGAGCCTGTATGTAGCCCTTGCTACCAAGATCGGCGAAATCGCTGAGGTCCATCCTTTCGTTTACTCAACATGTTCGGAGATTCCCGCTGGGCAAGGCTAAATTTCCGCACCACAACCTTAATAACTGATGAAGTCGACTGGATCCCAGCACGCCCGCGACGCGCTTGTTTCCGCCCAGTTCGTCTTCCCAGTCAGCAGTACCAGGCCCAGCGCAGAAGTAGCGGACCGAAGTCTGGTGGTATTCGACAGCCGGGTCGAGGGCCTTGGGATGCTGATCGATGCACTCGCCCCAGGGGCGGTGGGGAGCACGGTGGGCGAGCGAGACGATGCCCTTGAGGTGATCGCGCAGCAACTAAAGCGAACGGCGGCTAAACGGCTAGCGATCGTGGCCCACGGGCAGCCTGGCGTAGTGCAGCTGGGGGCGCTGGCACTGGATGGCGCACAGATCGCGCAGCGTGCCGACTTACTGCAGGAATGGGGCGTGGAGGAGATCGCCCTCTACTGCTGTGAGGTGGGCTGCGATCAGGCGTTCGTGGCGCAGCTGGAGAAGGCGACAGGGGCGAAGGTGGCCGCAGCAACAGGCCTGGTTGGCTCTAAAGCCAAAGGTGGACTTTGGCAACTTGAGCAGGATAGCTCCACACCATATTTCAATGATCTTGCTCTCACTGATTACCCAGGTGTACTCCCCATTACCGTTAATTCCATAGGCAACAGCCCGAGCGACACATTCATCAATTCCACCGAAGCATCGAGCCTTAACATTCAAGCAAGCATAACTGGCGGATTCACTTTTGGCACGGATGTCCTTGTTGCCATTTTCAATCCATTTCAAACACTTCTCTATTGGACTATCTATCGCGGCACAGGAGACAACCAGAGCAATCGACCGATTGTTTCGTCCCTCAACCTGACAACTGCCTTGGGCTTCACTCCCGATGGAAGTCTCGACTTTAAATTCTACCAGGGAGCTTACGGCGGTGGGCCGTTGTCTTCCTCTAACTACAATGGCTCATTTGCACAGCCCCCCAACTTTGCCTTGCTAAGTCTTGGGGGATTAAACACTCTTTCGGGAGGGTTATCTTATCCCAACTTCAGTCAGACTCTCACCCTTGACAGGCTTGCGCCTAGCGCGCCCAGCATCACCTCGATCACCGATGACTTTGCTCCAATCATAGGCACCGTTACCAGTGGTGGCAGCACCAACGACACGGTTTTGGTCCTCAACGGCACCGCAGAAGCCAATAGAACGGTCGCGATCTTCAATGGGGGAAGCCAGCTAGGCACTGCGACGGCCAATGGCTCCGGATTCTGGACCTTTATGACCGGCACCCTCACCAATGGCAACACCTACATCTTCAATGCTAGGGCGACCGATGTGGCAGGCAACCTAATCACCAGTGCCAATTACATCGTCACGGTGGACACCAACGCTCCTACGGCTCCGAGCCTTGCCCTGGCCTTTGATACGGGCTCTTCAAGCAGTGATGGTGTCACCCAAGCAGGCACCGTCAATGTCAGTGGCATCGAATCCAACGCCACCTGGCAATTCAGCACCAACAGTGGTGCAACTTGGACAAGTGTTTTTGGCGGCAGCGGCTTCTTGCTTGCTGCTGGCACCTACGCCATTGGTGGCATACGGGTCCGGCAGACGGATCTAGCTGGCAACACCACGGTCACACCCAGCCAGAACGCAGAGGCCATCACGATCGATCAAACCAATCCTGCGGCGCCGAGCTTTGCGCTGGCCAGTGATTCGGGTTCCTCCAACAGCGATGGCGTCACCAATCTGGGCACCGTCAATGTCAGTGGCATCGAATCCAACGCCTCTTGGCAATACAGCACCGACAGTGGTTCAACTTGGATAACGGGAAGCGGCAGCAGCTTCACGCTTGCGGCCGGCACCTATGCCATTGGTGCCATTCGGGTCCGACAGACGGATCTCGCCGGCAACACCACGGTCACGCCCAGCCAGAACGCAGCGGCAATCACGATCGATACCAGCGCACCTACAGACATTGGCTTCAGCAGCACCATTATTGCTGAGAACAGCGCAGAGAATGCAGTCGTCGGCACTCTCGTCGCCACTGACACAACTGCCGTCGCCTATTCTTTAGTCCCAAGCGCAGAAGACAACGCCTCCTTCGCTATCAATGGGCTCGGTAGCGGCAACGAGCTCCTGATCATAAACACCGCTGACTTTGAAACCAGAAATAGCTATAGTGTTCAGATTCGAGTCACCGATGCCGCTGGCAACTTTACTGACACCACTCAGACCATCAGCATCACCAACGTCAACGAAACCCCCACTCTGGCGGATGTTGCGCCCGGTAGTTACACCGACACAGCCACCAACGACACGTTCAGCCATATCACTGGCACCTTGGTTGGCGCAGATGTCGACGCAGGCACCACCCTCACCTATGGCATCAGCGGTGGCATTGTTGACAGCGGCAGCTCCACCCTGGTGGGCACCTACGGCACGTTGGCTGTCAATGCCACCACTGGGACCTATACCTATACCCCCGACGCCACGGCGATCAACGGGCTGAGCATCAATGCCAGCGACCACTTCAGCTTCTTCGTCAGTGACGGCAGCCTGAGTACGATTCAATACTTCACCATCAACATCACAGGCACCAACGACGTCGCCACCCTCACCAGCGACACCAAGGCGCTGACCGAGACCGATGCGGTCCTGAGCACCGGAGGCACCCTGACCCTCACGGATCTCGATGCCCTCGACGCCACCGTCGTCGCCCAGACCGACGCCACCGGCACCTACGGCAAGTTCTCCATCAACGCCGCCGGCGCCTGGACCTACGACACCAACGACGCCGTCAACCAGCTCAACGACGGCCAGCTCGTCACCGAGGTCTTCAACGTCGCCACCACCGATGGCGGCAGCGCTTCGGTCACCATCAACATCACAGGCACCAACGACGTCGCCACCCTCACCAGCGACACCAAGGCGCTGACCGAGACCGATGCGGTCCTGAGCACCGGAGGCACCCTGACCCTCACGGATCTCGATGCCCTCGA
>NZ_JAGQBM010000087.1:0-10055 GCF_024345635.1 Cyanobium sp. Lug-B | reverse complement strand
GCCCGCCTGCAGCCGCTCCAGATCGGCCAGGGCGGAGCTGGCGGCCACCAGCCGCACCCGGTCGCCCGGACGCAGGGCCGGCGGCTGGTGGGGCGGTGGCGGCTGGGGCGCTGCGGCGGCCATGGCGGTCAGGCGGCGGTGGAGAGCACCACCGCCAGCAGCAGCAGGGCACCAAGCCACACCTGCACCGCGAAATGCCTTCCGTAGGCGCTGCGGGGCAGGTCGGGGCGGCGCAGCTGGGCCGCCTGCTGCTGCATGGCCAGGGCCGCGACGGCCCAGGGCAGCCAGAACGGCAGCCCCGCCCGCCCCTGCAGCAGTACCGCCAGGGCGAGGGCGGCGCAGGTGAGCCCGTAGCAGAGCGCCACCGCCAGGGGCGCCCTGGCCCCCAGGCTCAGGGCGCTGCTGCGCACCCCCAGGCGCCGGTCGTCCTCCCGGTCGCTCATCGCATACACGGTGTCGAAGCCGAAGGTCCAGCTCACCGCCGCCAGCCAGGTGAGCACCAGGGGCCACCCCCCCAGGTTGCCCTGCAGGCCCCCCTGGGCGGCCGCCCAGGGCAGCAGCACGGCGAAGCCCCAGCAGAGGGCCAGCACCAGCTGGGGATAGGCGAACCAGCGCTTGGCGGAGGGGTAGAGGAGCACCAGCGGCAGCGTCGCCAGGGCCAGGCCCACACACAGCACCCGGCTGGCGGCGGGCAGGGCCAGCAGGGCCGCCAGCGCCACCACCAGGCAGAGCAGCAGCAGAACCGTCGCCGTGCCCACCCCGAGGCGGCCATCGGCCAGGGGGCGGTGGCGGGTGCGCTCCACCAGGGGATCGATGCGCCGGTCCCAGAGGTCGTTGGCCACGCAGCCGGCGCCGCTCACCGCCAGGCCCCCCAGCACGATCCAGGCCACCAGCAGGGCCGGTGGCGGCACGGCCGGCCCCAGCCAGAGGGCCCAGCCGGCGGGGATCAGCAGGATCAGCCGGCCGCTGGGCTTGTGCCAGCGCAGCAGCTCGAGCCAGGCCGGAGCGCGGCCGGGGGCCATCGGGACGTTCACCGCGGGCAACGGTCGGGTGGCGGCACCCTATCCAACTCCTGACGGCGACGTTCCAGCGGCCGATCCGGAGCGTCGCCCGGTGGCAAAGTGGCGCCGCCGCCGCCCGGGCCGACCCCCATGCCCCCGATCCCCGATCCGGCGTCCGCCGCGTTGGCTTCGGTTCCCGCCACCACCCCCGGAGGGGAACGGCGGGTGGCGGCCATCGACATCGGCACCAATTCCATCCACCTGCTGGTGGCGGCGATCGATCCGGCCCTCGGCAGCTTCTCGGTGGTGGTGGCGGAGAAGTCCACCACCCGGCTGGGGGAGAGGGATCCGGAAACCGGGGACCTCACCCCGGAGGCGATCGAGCGCGCCTTCCTCACCCTGCGCCACTGCCGGGACCTGGCCACCAGCCACGGGGTGGAGCAGATCGTCACCGCCGCCACCAGCGCGGTGCGGGAGGCCCCGAACGGCCGTTCCTTCCTGCAGGGCCTCCAGGACCAGCTGGGACTGGCGGTGGATCTGGTCAGCGGGCCCGAAGAGGCCCGGCTGATCTACCTGGGGGTGCTCTCGGGCCTCTCCTTCGGCGACCAGCCCTATTTCATCCTCGACATCGGCGGCGGCTCCACCGAGCTGGTGCTCGCCGACGGCCGCGATGCCCGGGCCCTGACCAGCACCCGCATCGGCGCGGTGCGCCTGCAGCGGGAGTTCTGCCGGGAGGATCCCCTGACGCCGGCCCGACGGGGCTTCCTCGAGGCCTACATCCAGGGGGCGATGGATCCGGCCGTCGCCGAGGTGAAGCGGGAGCTGCGGCCGGGGGAGAAGCCCGTCCTGGTGGCCACCAGCGGCACCGCCATGGCGATGGCGGCCCTGGCCTCCGCCCAGGACCCCAATCCACCCCTGAAGCTTGACGGCTACCGCCTCGGCCGGGCCCGGCTGGACGAGATCGTCGAGCGGCTGGTGGCCATGACCCCGGACCAGCGCCGGGCCCTCACCGCCATCAACGAGCGCCGAGCCGAGATCATCGTCCCGGGCGCCCTGATCCTCCAGACCACCATGGAGATCCTCCAGGTCCGGGAGCTGGTGGTCTGCGAGCGGGCCCTGCGGGAGGGCCTGATCGTCGACTGGATGCTGCGCAACGGCCTGCTGGTCGACCGGTTCACCTTCCAGAGCACGATCCGCCGCCGCACCGTGCTGCACCTGGCCCGCACCTACGGGGTGGACACGGACCGGGCCGCCCGGGTGGCCAGCCACGCCCTGAGCCTCTACGACCAGACCCGGGGGCTGCTGCACGACGACGACGGCGAGGGCCGCGCCCTGCTCTGGGCGGCGGCCCAGCTGCACGCCTGCGGCAAGCACGTCAACATCGCCGCTTACCACAAGCACACCTGGTACCTGATCCGCCATGGGGAGCTGCTGGGGTACTCCGAGACCGAGCACCTGATGGTGGCGGCGATCGCCCGCTACCACCGGCGCAGCCTCCCCAAGAAGCGTCATGAGTCGTGGCAGCTGATCGAAGCCGGCCAGCACCGCCACACGGTGTTCACGATGGCCCTGCTGCTGCGGCTGGCGGCCGCCCTCGATCGCCGGCCTGCCCCCGGCATCGCAGCGATCACCGTGTCTGCGGACACCGACCGGGCCCTTCAGCCCCGTGGCTTCACCATCGGTCTGCAGGCCGGGCCGCCGGCCGTCGGCGAGCCTCTCCTGGATCTCAGCCTGGAGGAGTGGAGCCTGCGCTCGTGCGCGGATCTGGTGCTGGAGGCCACGGGCCTGCGGCTCACGGTGCGGCAGGCGTCGCCCTGAAGGTTCGCCACACCACCTGATCGATCCTGCCGAGGGTCTGGGGGGGCAGGGTGCCGGCGCTGGCCGTCACCAGGTCGGGCCGGCCGGCCAGGACCCGCAGGCCGCTGTCCAGGGGGAAGCGCTTCGCGCCGGTGAAGGTGCCGCGGAAGAGGGTCTCGCCGGCGGCGGTGCGCACCTCCAGCCAGCTGGGCTGGCGGCTCTCCAGCAGCAGCTGATCCGGGGCCGGCCGGGGTGCTGCTGGGGCAGGGGCCGGTGCATCGGGCTGGCCGGAGGCGGTGGCCTGGCCGGGGGATGGCGCCGCTGTCGGGACTCCGGCGACCATCGGGACAGGGAGCCGGCCCTGCAGGGCCGCCACCGCGACGGCACCGCCGCCCAGGAGGACCAGGACCGCCCACAGCCAGCCCGGGGGGCCGCTGCGGCGGGCGGGGGCGGGCGGGGTCCGGAGCTTTCGCTGCAAGGGGGGCCTGGCGGCAGGGCTGCGCCCCAGGCGCATCAGCCGGCTCTGCTGCAGGTCGCTGATCTGCTGGCTCACGTCGATGCCCAGGGTGCCCGCCACCCTCTTGGCCTGGGCCACCACGAACACCGCCTCCGGCAGGTGCCGGTGGTCGCCGGTCTCGAGGGCCGCCAGCTGTTCGGTTCCAAGCCGCAGGCGGTCGGCCAGGTCTTCCAGGCTCAGGCCCTGCTCACGTCGGGCGGCGGCGAGCCGTTCACCGAGCTGCACGAGTTCCGGGATCGGAGTGCTCCAGTCCTCTGCGGCCATGGTCGCGGCAGGAGATTCGGGCAAGGGCAGGGTCTCCTGAAGCGCTGCGTAGCCAGCAGTATGACGAGCGGGCCCGATGGCGACCAGCACCCGCTGGCGGGGACCTTACCGGTGGAGAAACCGGAAGAAAGACATGGGCGATACTGGATTCGAACCAGTGACCCCTTCCGTGTGAAGGAAGTGCGCTACCGCTGTGCTAATCGCCCGTCGTTGCGGCCGACACCCTTGCGACGCTGAAAGTGGTTCTTTCGGCGGCTGAGGGTTCCGACCCGGCTCTGTGGCCAGAACCCTCCTACACGGTCGCCGAACTCACTGTCAAATGCCGGTCAGCCGCTGCAGCCGGCAGTCACCCGTCCGACTGCCACCGGGTCGAATTCGATGCTCGCCGGCCCGGTGAACAGATCCGGCTGCAGGTCCCTCAGGGCCATGGCCTCCCGGTTGAGGCGGTCCTGGGCGGCGTCGATGCGGGCCTCACGCCGCTGGCGCCAGCGGGCCCGCTCGGCGGCCACCTGCTGCTCCCAGGCGCCGAGGGCCTCCTCGTAGCGTTCGCGGTCGAGCCGCTGGTCCTCGGGGCGGTAGCGGGATTCGCGGCCGGCATCCAGGGGCTGGGGGGGCGCCACGCTGGGGCGGAAGGGGCTGTTGCGGGCCGCCGCCAGCTCCTGTTCGGTGCGGCGCAGGGACTCCATCAGGGCGGTGACGGTTCGCTGGCGCCGGCGGCAGGCCTCGAGGGCCGCGCGCCGGGAGGCGGCCGCCTTCTCCGTCGCCGCCCGCTCCTTCGCCAGGCTGCGATCGCTGTCGGGCAGGCAGCGGACGTAGATCAGGGCCGCGCTGACCGGATTGCCCGCGGCGGCGCTGAGCCGGCGGCAGCGCTCCCGGCCGGCCTCACTCACCCCGGCCCCCTGACAGCCGCCGGCCAGCAGGGTCAGGCCCAGCAGCACCGGCAGCAGCGGCCGGCATCGGCTTCCATGGGAACTGGCCATCGCCCTCGAAACGCCCCTCGCGGACACCGACCCCCATTGTCGCCACCGCCCCGGCGCTCCGATGCCCGAGCCAGCCGCCCCCTACGGCGGCACCCGCATCGCCCGGAAGGTGAGGTTGACCCGTGGGGCGTCCACCTTCAGCCGCCGCGGCAGCTGGTGCTGCCAGTGCCGCTGGGTGGGCGGGTCCATCAGCAGCAGGTCCCCGTGGCCCAGGTCCACCGCCAGGGTCGGGGCCGTACCCCGTTGGCGGGGGCGGAAGCGGAGGGTGCGGCTGGCCCCCAGGCTGAGGGAAGCGATCGGGGCCTCCGGATCGAGCTCAGCCTCGTCATCGGCGTGCCAGCCCATGGCATCGCGGCCGTCGCGGTAGAGATTCAGCAGCAGGGAATGGAACGGCCGGTCCGCGGCCGCCGCCACACGGCGGCGGATGGCGGCGGTCAGGGGGGTCCAGGGCTCGATGGTGTTCTCCAGGCCCGCGTAGCGGTAGCCGCAGCCCGGATCCGCCATCCAGCAGGTGAGGCGGGGCATGGGGTGGCGGCGGCCGAAGACGGTGACGGACTCCTGCTTCCAGGGCACCTCCTGCAGCAGGGTCCGCAGCCAGCCATCGGCCTCGGCGGCGCCCACCCAGCCCCGCCAGTGGCGCAGGCAGGGGGCCGCTGGCGTCACTCCGCTCCGCCGCGGAACAGGTGGTTGTGGCTGGCGGAATAGAGCAGGGAGCGGGCCCTGCCGGCGTCCCGCAGGGCTGGACTGACCACGTAGAGGGTGGTGCGGATCAGGTTCCGCTCGCGGCTGACCCGGGCCATCGCCTCCAGGGGCACCACCGTGAGCCACTGGTCGGGCCAGCTGACCCGGTAGCCGATGGCCACGGGGGTGTCGGCCGGGTAGTGCTGCAGCAGTTCCCCCTGCACCTCCTCCACGTGGCGGGCGCTGAGATAGAGGCACAGGGAGGCCTGCAGGGCGGCGAGCCGGGCCAGGGATTCCCGCTCCGGCACGCCGGTGCGCCCGCCCGCCCGGCTCAGCACGATCGTCTGCACCCGGCCGGGAATGGTCAGCTCGGCCCCCAGGGCGGCGGCGGTGGCCTGGTAGGCGCTCAGGCCCGGCACCACCTCCACAGCGAGGCCGGCATCGGCCAGGCGGCAGATCTGCTCCTGCAGGGCGCCGTACAGGCAGGGATCACCGTCATGGAGGCGCACCACCCGCTGTCCCGCCCTGGCCCGCTCCAGCACCACGGCCATCACCTCCTCGAGGGTGAGGGTGCTGGTGCGGACGCTTTCGCAGTCCGGCGGCGCCAGGGCGGCGATCTGGGGATTCACCAGGGAATCGGTCCACACCAGCACCTGGGCCGCCTCGATCGCCCGGGCGGCCCGGAGGGTGAGCAGGTCCGGGGCGCCAGGGCCGGCTCCCACGATCTGGACAGTGGCGGTCATGCGGTCAGGCCGGAGGGGTCGGGGAGGGGACGCCGGAAGCGGTAGAGCCAGAGCAGGCCCGCACCCCCCAGCAGGATCAGCAGCAGGCTCATCAGCTGGGCCATGCGCAGGCCGCCGCTGCAGAAGGGGGGCTGGGAGAACAGGCAGAGGGGATCGAGCCGCAGCCCCTCGATCCAGACGCGGCCGCTGCTGTAGGCCATCAGATAGATGCAGCTCAGGGCACCGGGCGGCAGCCGCAGGCGGCCGCTGCCGCCCAGGCGGAACAGGATCAGCAGCAGGGCGCAGACCCCCAGATTCCAGAGCGACTCGTACAGGAAGGTGGGGTGGAAGGAGGCCTGCTCCAGGAACTCAGGCGGCCGGTTGGCCATGGGAATGGTCAGGGCCCAGGGGAGGTTGGTGGGCAGGCCGAAGGCCTCGGAGTTGAAGAAATTGCCCCAGCGGCCGATCGCCTGGCCCAGGGCCACGGCGGGCACGAGCACATCCAGCAGGGGCCAGAACGCCTGCCGGCGCCAGCGGCAGAAGAGGACCGTCACCAGCGCTCCGCCGATCAGGGCGCCGTGGATGGCGATGCCGCCGCGCCAGATGGCGAAGGCATCGAGCCAGTCGTTGCGGTACTGGCGCCATTCCAGGGCAACGTAGTAAAGGCGGGCGCCGACGACGGCCCCCAGCACCATCAGGGGCAGCAGGTCGGCGATCAGGGCCGGGTCGATGCCCCGCTGGCGGCCCAGCCGGGTGGCCAGCAGCAGACCCAGCAGCACCGCCAGGGCGATGAGCAGGCCGTACCAGCGGACGGAAACGGGACCCAGCTGAAAGATCAGGGGTCCCGGGGACGTGAAGAGGCCGAGAGGAAGGCTCAGAAGCCCTCCGCCGCCTGGACCTTCTCCACCTGGCGCTTCTTGAGGACGAGCATGATCTGGGCCAGGGCCACGGCGGCGAAGAAGGCCAGCAGCCCGTAGATGCGCACGGGGTTCTGAAGCACCACTTCGGCGTCGATCTGGCCGAAGCCACCGACGTTGGGGTCGTTGGTGATCGGGGTGCCGGCCTCGACGGCGTCGCCGACGGCGACGGTGAGGGTGGGTCCGGCGGGAACCGTCTCGGTGACGGCGCCGCCGGCGCCGGTGATCTCCACCACGGTGGCACCGTTGGCATCGGTGCTGATGGCGCTCACCGTGCCGGCCGCCGGGGCGGTGTACACGGCGTTGTTGGTCTTCTCACCCTCGGGGGTCACCTGGCCGCGGCCCCGGTTGGCCCCCACGTGCACCTGGTACTTGCCGAAGTGGATGGCGCTGTCGGTGGCCGGGTCGGGGGAAAGGATCGGGAAGACGATCTCCTGGTGCTGGTCACCGGGGAGCGGGCCCACCAGGAGGATGTTGGGCTGGTCGTCGCTGTACTGGGTGTAGTAGACGCCGGCGGTCTCCTCCTTGAGCTCATCGCTGAGGCGGTCCTGCGGAGCCAGCGTGAACCCGTCGGGGAGCATCACCACCGCGCCGACGTTGAGACCGGTGGGGCTGCCGTTGCCCGAGACCTGCTGCACCGAAGTGTCGTAGGGGATCTCGACCACCGCCTTGAACACCGTGTCGGGGAACACCGCCTGGGGCACCTCCACCCGGGTGGGCTTCTTGGCCAGGTGGCAGTTGGCGCAGACGATCTTGCCCGTGGCCTCACGCGGATTGGCGTAGTTCTGCTGGGCCCAGAAGGGGTAGGCCCAGCTGGGGCTGGCCCCCAGGAGCACCACACCCAGCGAGAGGCTGAGGGTGAGCAGGGTGCCGAACAGGGGGGAGAGGAAGCGGCGCATGGGGGTGGAGGTGGCGGGCGTCGGGGGGGAAACGGGGAGAGAAATCAGGCGCCGATCAGGCCCACCAGGCCTTTTCGCCCGTGCGGAAGTCGGTCTCGGTCCACTGGCTGAGGAACACGTTGTCGTTCTCGACACTCACGTGGGCCAGGGCCAGGGAGAGGGGCGCCGGGCCGCGCACCACCTTGCCGGTGGCGTCGTACTGGCTGCCGTGGCAAGGGCAGATGAACTTGTTGGCGCCGCTGTTCCAGGGCACCACACAGCCCAGGTGGGTGCAGATGGCGTTGATGCCGTAGTCGCCGATGGCCTCGCCGCCCTCGACCAGCAGGTAGGTGGGGTCTCCCTTGAGGCCCTGCACCAGGCTGCGGTCACCCTCTTTGTGGGTGGCCAGCCAGCCGGTGGCGGTGACGTTGTTGCCCAGCTCGTCCTTGGCGGTGACGCCCCCGCCACTGCCCGCGGCCCTGGGGGGGATGAAGTAGTTGACGACCGGGTAGAGGGCACCCAGGGCCACCCCCGTGACGGAGCCGAAGGTCAGCAGGTTCATGAACTGGCGGCGGCCCATGCCGGGCACATCACCAGAGGCACCGCCGTTCGAGGAGGCCGCAGGGATCTGGGTCATAGGGAACGGCGCGGTGTGACCGATTGACGTGGCGCCCATTATGAACCTTGCCCTTCCCGCCCCGGGTCCGAGCCGCACCCGGCCGAGGCCGGCTGCAACATGCTGTTGTGGAGTGCCCCGCCCGCCATGACCTCACCGGAACCGCTGCGGCGGGAGGAGCTGCTGGAGCTGCTGCGCAGCCGCTGGCAGGCCTCCTATGACCTGCAGCTGGTCCAGCGCCGCGGCCGCCTCTATCTGCACGTGATGTGGGGCTATCTCGAGCAGCAGTCGTTTCCGCTCACCCCCGAGGCCTACGAGGAGCACCTGGAGGAGCTGGTGGGCTCCCTCAACGGCCTGGGGGTGGCGGCCCAGGTGCGCCAATGGCTCCGCACCACCACCGACAAACCCCGGCTGGGCAAGGCCCTGTCCCTGCCCCTGGAGCTGCCGGCGGGGCGCGCCAGCGAGTTCATGCTCTGATCCCGGTGGGGCGCCGGCGGTTCAGGCGGAGGGGGACGGGGAGGGCCGCAGCCCCTCGGCCAGGGCCACCAGGGCCACCCCCAGCAGGTAGAGCGCCGTGATCGCGCCGGTGAGCAGCAGCATCGTGATCGGGTCGGTGGAGGGGGTCAGCACCGCCCCGGCCAGGGCCGCCACCAGCACCACCCAGCGCCAGGCGCCCAGCATGGTGCGCCAGTCGATCAGCCCCAGGGCGCCCAGCAGCAGCTGCAGCACCGGCAGCTGGAAGGCCAGGGCCGTGGCCACCATCAGCAGCAGCACGAAGTCGAGGTAGCGCTCGATCGACCAGATCGGCTCCACCACGTCGGCCCCGTAGGACACCAGGAAGCGCAGGGCCGCCGGCACCAGGGCCCACCAGGCGAAGGCCAGACCGGCGGCGAACAGCACGGTGGAGCCGGCGACGGCGGGAGCCACCAGCCGCCGCTCCCGCCGGGTCAGACCCGGCAGCACGAAGGCCAGGATCTCGAAGATCACGTAGGGCAGGGCCAGGGTGAGCCCCGCATAGCCGGCCACCTTCAGCGACACGAACAGGAATTCGCCCGGGGCCAGCTGCAGGAAGCGGATCCCCTCCGCCGGCACCTCCAGCAGCCGCACCAGGGGCCGCACCGCCAGCAGGCAGGCGGCGGCGCCGACCACCACCGCCAGCAGGCTGCGGAGCACGCGCCGGCGGAGCTCCTCAAGGTGCTCCACCAGGCTCATGTGCACCTCGCCGGGGAATGTGTCCTCGGGGATGGGGTCGCTCATGGCTGTTCCGTTCCCGGCAGCCTAGGGGGCGCGGTCAGGAGACCAGCGGCCCGCTCGGGCACCGCCCACAGCACCTCGCCCCCCCGATGGCGCACCGTGCCGGGGCCGGCGCCGGCGATGCGCTGCAGATCCGTGGTCGGCACCATCACCACCGGCACCCGGCCGTTGGCCCTCCCGCGGCTGAAGTGGGCCGCCAGGTCGGCCGCCTCCCGCAGGTCCGCCTCGCCCGGGGTGCCCTCCGAGCCCTTCAGCACCACGTGGCTGCCCGGACACTCCTGGGCATGGAACCAGAGGTCGCCGCGCCGGGCCTGCTGCAGGCTGATCCATTCGTTCTGGCGGTGGTTACGACCCACCTGCAGCCGCAGGCCGCCGCTGCTGCGCAGCTCCAGCGGGGCCGGCGCGGCGCCGGCCGCCCCCCGTCGCAC
>NZ_JAGQBM010000086.1:0-10264 GCF_024345635.1 Cyanobium sp. Lug-B | reverse complement strand
CGCCTGGCGCGCCCCCCTGGGCGGGGCCTGCCAGGCCGACCCGGCCCTGCGCGCCCGCCTGGCGGGCCTGGCGGAGCGGCTCCGGTACGACACCGTCCGGCTGCGCATCGACCCGAGCAACTACGGCGAGCGCTTCCGCCGGGATGCCTTCGGCCAGACCCTCGACACCACCCCCCAGGTCGTCGTCCTGCACGAGACCGTCTTCGGCATCAACTCCGCGATCAACACCTTCATGACCCCCCATCCGCGGGACGAGGACCAGGTGAGCTACCACACCCTGATCGGCCTCGACGGCCAGGTGGTGGAGGCGTTGGACCCGGCCAAGCGGGCCTTCGGTGCCGGCAATTCCGCCTTCAACGGCCGCTGGGTGGTGACCAACCCGGAACTGGCCGGCTCGATCAACAACTTCGCCCTGCACCTCAGCCTGGAGACGCCCCTCGACGGCGAGAACCAGGACGCCAGCCACAGCGGCTACACGGCCGCCCAGTACGACGCTCTGGCGGTGGTGCTGGCCCGCTGGATGCGCCGCTACGGCATCCCCCCCAGCAACATCACCACCCACCAGCACGTGGATCTGGGCGGCGAACGGATGGATCCGCGCAGCTTCGACTGGCGGGAACTGCAGGTGCGCCTGGCCGCGCTGGGGGTGCTCTGCTGATCGGGGAGCGGCGAGGACCCGGACTCAGATCAGCGGACTGGTGATCGGCTTGCGGGTTCCGTAGAGCAGGGCGTGCAGCTCGGGGTCCTGCATGTAGCGCAGCACCCGCCCGGGGTAGTCCAGCTTGCCGTTGTGCAGGTAGGCCAGGGTGGCGATGGCCTTGGCATCGGCGGGGGAGGTGCTGGCCATCAGCAGGGCGTTGCCGGAGAGCCCCAGGGCCTGCTTCAGCCGCACGAATTTGCCCACCAGCAGCCGGACGTTGCGGTCGGGATCCAGCAGCTCCATGCGCGCCTCGTCGATCTGCTCCGGGGTGGCGTTGGCGGGCAGGAGGCCCTGCTTGACGAGCTCACCGACGCTCAGCTGGGCGGGGCCGTGGGTGTGGAACAGGCCGCTGCGGGCGGCGAGCGGCAGGTCTTCGCCGGGCTTGGCGTGCTGCAGCTCATCGAAGAGCACGGCGGTGACCAGCATCGGATTGATGTGGTGGCGGCGACTCTCGCTGAGGATCACCGGCCGCAGCTCCTCGAGCCGGCCGAGCGTGTGGCTGCGCAGGGGTTGCAGCTGGTCGATGCCCTCGGTGAACAGCTGGGCCAGCCGGGGCTGGGGGCCGTGGACGCCGAAGCGACGGTTGAGCTCCCGCAGTTCCTCGGGCGTGAAATCCACCGGATCGGGCCGCAGCCCTTCGCTGGTGGAGGGCGTGATCAGGGGGAAGGACCTGCCCTCGCGCCCACCATCGGTGAGCAGGAAGGAGCTGCGCAGCGCCACCTGGGGTTGGCGGCTCAGGGGAGCCAGGGCCAGCCCGGCGCCCGTCAGCAGCAACGCCAGCCGCAGTCCCTGGCGACGGAGGCCTCGGCGCCGCAGGCTGGGGCGCCGCAGGCGCGGCAGGGTCGTGACCGCCGGCCGGCGGCCGGAGCGTCGGGGCTTAGTTCCGGCGAGGCGGGACAGCAAGCGGAATGGCGCTCTCTTTAGATCAATTGTAACGAACACGGCCGGATTCTTCCCGCTCCGGGGGCGCTCCCGGAGCCGGCCCCGTGGTGGAAAGCCCGCATCCGCCGATCCGCTTGCCGAACATGGAGGCTGATGGATACGGTTCGGGGGCCCGTCACGGCGTCCCAGGAGCCATGTCCCCGCTGCCGCCGTTGAACGGCCAAGATTCCGCTGCCCTCTGGGAGCGATTCCGCCAGTTGCTCTGGCACGACCCTGATCTCTCCCTCTGGCTGGACGTGAGCCGGATGGCGCTGGAGGAGCAGGATCTCCAGGCCTTCGAGGCCCCCTTCGCCCGCGCCTTCGCCGCCATGGAGGCCCTGGAGGCCGGGGCCATCGCCAACGCCGACGAGGGCCGCCAGGTCGGCCACTACTGGTTGCGGGCACCGGAACTGGCCCCTGATCCGGCGGTGGCCGCCGCCATCGCCGCGGAGGTGGACCGCCTCGAAGCCTTCGGCCGGGATGTGCTGGCCGGGACGGTCACGGCCCCCGGCGGCCGGCCCTTCACCGATGTGCTCTGGATCGGCATCGGCGGTTCCGGCCTGGGCCCCCTGCTGATGCTCCGGGCCTTGGAACGCCAGGGGGTGGGACTGCCGTTCCACTTCTTCGACAACGTCGATCCCGACGGCATGGCCCGCACCCTGGCCGGCCTGGCCGACCGGCTCACCACCACGCTGGTGATCGTGGTCAGCAAGTCGGGGGGCACCCCCGAACCCCATCTGGGCATGTTGCAGGCCCGGGCCCGGGTGCTGGCCGCCGGCGGCGACTGGAGCGCCCAGGCGGTGGCCATCACCATGGGCGGCAGTCACCTGGATCAGGAGGCCAAGGCGGCCGGCTGGCTGCGGCGCTTCGACATGTTCGACTGGGTGGGCGGACGCACCAGCATCACCAGTGCCGTCGGCCTGCTGCCCGCCGCCCTGATCGGCGCCGACCTGCGCGGTTTCCTCGAGGGGGCCGCCGCCATGGACCGCCTCACGCGGGTGCCCGACCTGCGCGCCAACCCCGCCGCCCTGCTGGCCGCCTCCTGGCATGTGGCCGGCGGCGGCCAGGGGCGCCGCGACATGGTGGTGCTCCCCTACCGGGACCGGCTGGAGGTGTTCAGCCGCTACCTGCAGCAGCTGGTGATGGAGTCCCTGGGCAAGCGGCTCGACCGCGACGGTGTTGTGGTGCACCAGGGGCTGGCCGTCTACGGCAACAAGGGCTCCACTGACCAGCACGCCTACGTGCAGCAGCTGCGGGACGGCCTCGACAACTTCTTCGTCACCTTCATCGAGGTGCTGGAGGACCCGGCGGAGATCCCCACGATCGACGGCGAATGCCCCGCCGATTTCCTCGAGGGGTTCCTGCAGGGCACCCGCGCCGCCCTGGCCGAGCAGGCCCGCCAGAGCATCACCATCACCCTGGGCCGCTTCGACGCCCGGGGCCTCGGCGCCCTGATCGGCCTGTTCGAGCGGGCGGTGGGGCTGTACGGGGAACTGGTCAACGTCAACGCCTACCACCAGCCCGGGGTGGAGGCGGGCAAGAAGGCGGCCGCCGGGATCCTGGCCCTGCAAAGCCGGGTGGAGGCCCTGCTCGCCGATGGCCAGCCCCGCTCCCTGGCGGCCATCGGTGCGGAGCTGGAGCTGGACGCCGTGGAGCCGGTGTTCTGGCTGCTGCGCCACCTCTGTGCCAACAACCGCGGCTATGGGGCGAAAGGCGACTGGGGGCAGCCCGACGGGCTGGTCTTCCAGCACACTTGAGGGACCTTCCCCCTTGAGCATGGTCCGATCCCGCGCCGCGGTCGCCTGGGCCGCCGGTCAGCCCCTGGAGATCACCGAGATCGATGTGGAGGGCCCCCGAACCGGCGAGGTGCTGCTGCGGGTGGTGGCCACCGGCGTGTGCCACACCGATGCCTTCACCCTTTCCGGCGCCGACCCCGAGGGGATCTTCCCGGCGGTGCTCGGCCACGAGGGCGGGGCGGTGGTGGTGGAGGTGGGCCCCGGGGTGACCTCCCTGGCGGTGGGCGACCACGTCATCCCCCTCTACACGCCCGAGTGCCGCTCCTGCCGCTTCTGCCTATCCGGCAAGACCAACCTCTGCCAGGCGATCCGCGCCACCCAGGGCCGGGGCCTGATGCCGGACGGCAGCAGCCGCTTCTCCAGGAACGGCCAGCCGATCTTCCACTACATGGGCACCTCCACCTTCTCCGAATACACGGTGGTGCCTGAGATCGCGGTGGCGAAGATCGCCCCGGAGGCGCCGCTGGAGAAGGTCTGCCTGCTGGGCTGCGGCGTCACCACCGGCATCGGCGCCGTGCTCAACACCGCCAAGGTGGAGCCCGGCAGCAGCGTGGCCGTCTTCGGCCTGGGCGGCATAGGTCTGGCGGTGATCATCGGGGCGGTGATGGCCGGGGCCGAACGGATCATCGGCATCGACACCAACCCCGACAAGTTCGCCATCGCCGGCCAGCTCGGCGCCACCGAGTGCCTCGATCCCAAGGCCTTCGACGCCCCTATCCAGGAGGTGGTGATCGATCGCACCGACGGCGGCGTGGACTACTCGTTCGAGTGCATCGGCAACGTCCAGGTGATGCGCGCCGCCCTGGAGTGCTGCCACAAGGGCTGGGGAGAATCCACGATCATCGGCGTGGCCGGGGCGGGCCAGGAGATCGCCACCCGGCCGTTCCAGCTGGTGACAGGCCGGGTGTGGCGGGGTTCCGCCTTCGGCGGCGTGCGGGGTCGCAGTGAGCTGCCGGGCTATGTCGATCGCTTCCAGCAGGGGGAGATCCCGCTGGACACCTTCATCACCCACACCATGGGACTGGAGGACATCAACCGGGCCTTCGATCTGATGCACGCCGGCCAGAGCATCCGCTCGGTGATCCACTTCTGACCCCCCCTGCGACCCCGGAGGCCGGCGTCCCCATGCTCGAGCTGCTCAGCGAGAACCGCAGCTTCGGCGGTCTGCACCGCCGCTACCGCCACCCGTCCTCAGCCCTGAACGGCCCGGCGACCCTGGCGGTGTACCTGCCACCCCGGGCCCTGGCCGGGGAACGGGTGCCCGCCCTCTACTGGCTCTCAGGCCTCACCTGCACCGACGAGAACGTGATGCAGAAGGGCGGCGCCCATCGCCTCGCCGCCGAGCTCGGCCTGGCCCTGGTGGCACCCGACACCAGCCCCAGGGGAGCGGAGGTGCCCACCGATCCCGATGGCGGCTGGGATCTGGGCCAGGGGGCCGGCTTCTACGTCGATGCCACCCAGGCCCCCTGGGATCGCCACTACCGGATGCATGCCTACGTGGTGGAGGAGCTGCCTGCCCTGCTGGAAGCGGAGTTGCCCCTGAGCGAGGTCCGCGGCATCAGCGGCCACTCCATGGGGGGCCATGGCGCCCTGGTGGCGGCCCTGCGGCACCCGGGCCGCTACCGCTCCGTGTCCGCCTTCGCCCCGATCTGCCATCCTTCCGCCTGCCCCTGGGGCCAGAAGGCCTTCGGGGCCTACCTGGGCCCCGATCCGCAGGCCTGGGCCGCCTGGGACGCCACCCTGCTGCTGCCGGCTGCCGCGGAGCGGCTGCCCCTGCTGGTGGATCAGGGCAGCGCCGACCCCTTCCTCGAGACGCAACTCCGGCCCGCCGACCTGGCGGCGGCGGCCGAGGCCGCAGGCCACCCCCTGGAGCTGCGCCTCCAGGAGGGCTACGACCACAGCTACTTCTTCATCGCCAGCTTCATCGACGACCACCTGCGCCACCATGCCGCCGCCCTGCGGGCCTGAGGCCCGCGAAGGTGGGCCTCAGGGCACCAGGTTGACCAGCTTGCCGGGCACCACGATCACCCGCCGCGGCGGCTGACCCTCCAGCCAGCGCTGGGCCACCTCGCTTTCCAGGGCGAGGCGCTCCAGGGTCGCCGCATCGGCGTCGGCCGGCACCTCCAGGCTGCCGCGCATCTTGCCCTTCACCTGGATCACCAGGGGGATGGTGTCGCGCACCAGGGCCGCCGGATCGACGGCGGGCCACCGCTGGCAATGGACGCTCGCCCCGGCGCTGATGAACTGGCCGTCCCCGTGGCCGCTGAGCTTCTGCCAGAGCTCCTCGGCCAGGTGGGGCGCGAACGGCGCCAGCAGGATCAGCAGGGTGGCGAGGGCCTCGGTGGCCACCGCCGGAGCGGCCCCCTCGAGGTGGGCCGCCAGGGCGTTGCTGAGTTTCATCAGCTCGGAGACGGCGGTGTTGAGCTGGAGCTCCCCTTCCAGGTCTTCGCTGATGGCGGCGATGGCGGTGTGCACGGCCCGGCGCAGCTCCCGTTCGCCGTCGCTGAGCGAAGCGGGGTCGGGCGCCGGCTGGGGGGCGTCAGGTGCGGGCAGCCGCAGCCCGCGGCCATGGGCCCCGTCCACCAGGCGCCACAGACGCTGCAGGAAGCGGTACTGGCCCTCCACGTCGGCGTCGTCCCACTCCAGATCCTTCTCCGGAGGCGCCTTGAACAGGATGAACATCCGGGCCGTGTCGGCCCCGTAGCGATCGATCACCACCGCCGGATCGACGCCGTTGTGCTTCGACTTGGACATCTTCTCGTAGAAGACCTCCAGCACCTCGCCGCTGACGGGATCGCGCGGGTCGCTGGGGTCGGCCACCTGGGCCGGGGCGACGTACTGGCCGGTCTGGGGATTGCGGTAGGTGATGCCCTGCACCATGCCCTGGGTGAGCAGGCGGGCGAAGGGTTCGGAGAAGCCCAGCAGGCCCCGGTCCCGCAGCACCTTGGTGAAGAAGCGGGAATAGAGCAGGTGCAGGATGGCGTGCTCGATGCCGCCCACGTACTGGTCGACGGGCAACCAGCGGTCGACGGCATCGCGCCCGAACGGCCGCTGGTCGTTGTGGGGATCGCTGTAGCGCAGGTAGTACCAGGACGAACACATGAAGGTGTCCATGGTGTCGGTCTCCCGCTTGGCGGGGGCGCCGCAGCTGGGGCAGGGCACGTTCACCCACGACGCCAGCTTGGCCAGGGGGGTCCCCCCCTTGCCGCTCAGGGGGATGTCTCGGGGCAGTTCCACCGGCAGCTGGTCGTCGGGGACGGGCACCACGCCACAGCTGTCGCAGTGGATCACGGGAATGGGGCAGCCCCAGTAGCGCTGGCGGGAGATCAGCCAGTCCCGCAGGCGGTACTGCACCCGTCCCTGGCCCCAGCCCTGCTCCTCGGCCCAGGTGACGATGGCCGACTTCGCCTCGGCGCTGGTCAGGCCGTCGAAGCAACCGGAGCCGATCAGCACGCCGGCTTCGGTCCAGGCCTGGCCCTCGTAGGCGTGGGGATCGGACCCCTCGGGGATCACCACCCGCCTGACGGGAAGCTCGTACTGCCGGGCGAAGGCGAAGTCGCGCTGGTCATGGGCCGGCACCCCCATGACGGCGCCGGTGCCGTAGTCGGCCAGCACGTAATCGGCGATCCAGACGGGGATGCGTTCACCGCTGGCGGGATTGCGGGCCCAGGCGCCGATCGGCACGCCCCGCTTGGGCCGGTCCTCGGCCGTCCGCTCCTGCTCGCTCTGGCGGCTGACCAGATCGCAGAAGGCGGTCACCGAGAGGCGGCAGTCGTCGGTGGTGAGTTGGGCCACCAGGGGGTGGTCCGGAGCCAGCACCACATAGGTGGCCCCGTGGATCGTGTCGGGCCGGGTGGTGAAGACGGTGATGGCGGCACCGCTCTCGGTGCTGAAGGTCAGCTCGGCACCGAGGGAGCGGCCGATCCAGTTGGCCTGCATGGTGCGCACCCGCTCCGGCCAGCCCTCCAGGGTGGGGAGATCGTCGAGCAGGGCATCGGCGTAGGCGGTGATCTTCAGGAACCACTGGCGCAGACGGCGCTTCTCCACCTGGGCACCGGAGCGCCAGGAGCGCCCCTCCGCATCCACCTGCTCATTGGCGAGCACCGTCTGGTCGATCGGGTCCCAGTTGACGGTCGCCTCCTTGCGGTAGGCCAGGCCCGCATCCAGGAACTGCAGGAACAGCCACTGGGTCCAGCGGTAGTAATCGGTGTGGCAGGTGGCCACCTCCCGGTCCCAGTCGATCGAGAGGCCCAGCCGCTTGAGCTGGTCCCGCATCTGGGCGATGTTGCGGTCGGTCCAGTCCCCCGGATCGACGCCCCGCTCGATGGCGGCGTTCTCCGCCGGCAGACCGAAGGCGTCCCAGCCCATGGGATGGAGCACCTGCCGTCCCCGCAGGCGGGCCGCCCGGGCGATCACGTCCGTGATGACGTAATTGCGGACGTGGCCCATGTGCAGGCTCCCCGACGGGTAGGGGAACATCGAAAGGGCGTAGTAGGTGTCGTCGGCGTCCCCGGTCTGTTCCGGGGTGGCGTGCAGTCCCAGCTGCTCCCACTGCAGCTGCCAGCGCTGCTCGATCGCTTCGGGCCGGTAGCGGGAGGGATCAGTCACGGGCCAATGGGAATGGGAGTGATCGTGTCACAGCCCATGGAAAGGCTCAGCTGAGGGCGCGCAGCGATGCCACGGCGGCCAGGCTGATCAGCAGCAGCGGCGTGCCGGGTTCGGTGCTCATCGCCAGGAAATGGCTGTCCTGCCAGCGGATGATGCCATCGAACTCCTTGCCGGAGAGCAGGACGACGTTCACCGGGGTGCGGATGCGGATCAGCTCCTGGACGTGGCGCACACTGGGCAGGGTGGTGTCGAGCCTGGGTCCCCGTCGCTCAAAGAAACTCTGCATAGGATCGACCCCAACCTCCAGGACTCACGGAACGGTGCTTCAGGTGCTCCAATTCAGCAAATACCAGGGTCTGGGAAATGACTTCTTGCTCCTGGACGGGCGCAGCTTAGAGGATCCTGAGGACTTGTTCGGCCTCACCCCCGAGCGGGTGCAGCGGCTCTGCGACCGCCGCTTCGGGGTCGGCGGGGATGGGGTGATCCTGGCTCTGCCGCCCCGAGAGGGCGGCGAGCTGCGCATGCGGATCTTCAACGCCGATGGCACCGAGCCGGAGATGTGCGGCAACGGCATCCGCTGTCTGGCCCGCTTCCTGGCGGACAGCGACGGCGACGAGGCGCCGCGGAGCTGGGAGATCGAGACCCTCGCCGGTCGCATCGTGCCGGCACTCGCAGAGGACGGTCGCATCCGCGTCGACATGGGCCCGCCGTTCCTGACGCCCGAGACCGTGCCCACCACCCTGGCGGTGGGCGAGCAGGGGCTGCCGGTGGGCGAGCTGGAGGTGCTGGGCCAGCGCCTGGCGGTGGCGGCCGCCGGCATGGGCAATCCCCACGCCGTCGTGCCCGTCGCCGATGTGGCGGCGATCGATCTGGAGGGCCTCGGTGCCGCCCTGGAGGTGCACGGGGCCTTCCCGGCCCGCACCAATGTCCACTTCGTCCAGGTGCTCGCCCCCGACCATCTGGTGATGCGGGTCTGGGAGCGGGGGGCGGGCCCCACCCTGGCCTGCGGCACCGGCGCCTGCGCCACCCTGGTGGCCTGCCATCGGCTCGGCCTGGCCGCCCGCCACGCCCGCCTGGATCTGCCGGGGGGGCCCCTGGAGATCCACTGGGACGAAGCCAGCGGCCATGTCTTCATGACCGGTCCGGCCGAAGCGGTGTTTGACGGGGTCGTGGCCCCATCGCTGTTCGGCGAGGAGGAGGACATGCCCCCCGCCCCGGCGATGGCACCGCCAACCGCCAGCCCGGCCCAGGCGGGGGATGGCGCCATTGACTGCGCCACCGCCTGCGTCAACGGCTGCCTGCGCCCGGAGGCCTGCCCCAGCGCCGAAGCCCGGGCCCGCGTCACGGCCCTGCTGGAGGGGCGCTCCCTCGACGATCTGGTGGCCCTGGCCGGCGAATCCCTGGAATCCCGCACCCGGGGCCGCCTCTCCCGCGATGCCCCCGGCGCTCCCTGAGGCCGTCGGGGCCGGAGCCCCGCCGCGGGAGATCTACCTCGATGCCTGCGCCACCGCCCCCCCGGCCGCAGCGGTGCTCGAGGCCATGGATCGGGCCCACCGCGAGGCCTGGTCCAACCCCTCCAGCCTCCATGGCCCCGGCCTGGCGGCGGCGGAGCGGCTGGAGCGCGACCGCCAGGCGATCGCCGCGAGCCTGGGCTGCGGCGGCGATGAACTGGTGCTCCTCTCCGGGGGGAGCGAAGCGATCCACACCGCCCTGGTGGGCTCCGACGGACCGCTGGAAGCCGGTCGGGTGCTGCTCTCGGCGGTGGAGCACCCCGCCAGCTACGCCGCCGCCGCCGCGTTGGCGCGCCGGGGCTGGGACGTGCAGCTCCTGCCGGTGGATCGCCGCGGCGTGGTCGACCTGGAGATCCTGCGCAGCCTGCTGACGCCGCCGACCCGGCTGGTGTCAGTCCTCTGGGGCCAGAGCGAGGTGGGCACCCTGCAGCCGATCGAGGCGATCGGGGCGCTCTGCCGCCAGGCGGGCGTGCGGTTCCATGTCGATGCGGTGCAGGTGGTGGGGCACCGCCGGGTCGCCTTCAGCCGGCTGCCGGTGGACCTGCTCAGCTGCGCGGCCCACAAGTTGCAGGGTCCCCGCGGGGTGGGGGCCCTGCTGGTGCGGCGCGGCGTCCGGCTCGAACCGTTGATCGGCGGCGCCCAGGAGGGGGGCCGTCGCGGCGGCACCGAGCCGGTGGCCCTGGTGGCCGGCTTCGCGGCGGCCCTCGAGCTGGCCGACCGGCGCCTGG
>NZ_JAGQBM010000085.1:0-10624 GCF_024345635.1 Cyanobium sp. Lug-B | reverse complement strand
CCGGCCCCGCGCAGCAGCCGGAACCGCTGCCAGAGCTCCGCCGCCAGCCCATCCACCGTCGCCCCTCCCTCCAGGGCGGCGCTGACCGCCACCCGGCGCAGCGGCACGCCGCTGGCGGCCAGCTGGGCCACCCGATCACTGAAGGCCTCCAGCCGCCCCGGCCGGGTGTGGAGCTCCACGGCGTCCGGGGCCAGCTGCGCCAGCAGCGGGCCCACGCCGGCCGCCTCCAGCACCTGGCTGCGCTCCTCGATCAGCCCCAGGGGGCAGGCCGGCCGGCAGCGGCCACAGCCGTAGCAGCGCTCCTCCACCACCCCCGTGCCGCCGATCGCCAGGGCGGGGCAGACCCGCTCGCAGGGCCGGGGGCAGGCGAGCGGACAGCGGTCCGGATCGAACCAGGCCTTGCGGAAGTGGGGGTCGAGGCCGTCACTGAGGCTGACCATCAGCCAGGGACGGGTCGCGCCCCTGGCCTCGGCCCAGGCCATGCCCCGCCGCGCCGCGGCCACCACCGCCGGATCGGCGGCCACATCGATGCAGTGGACCCCGGCCAGGGCATGGATGCCGGCCAGGTCCTCGATGGCGGCCAGATCCTGGTTGCTGGCCCCGCCGATCAGCTTCACCCAGCCGCCGGCGGCCAGGGCCTGCTCGGGATCCTGCCGGAGCATCGGCGCAGGGCCCCGGGGCAAGGCACCCATGGCTGGCGCGCGGGGAGCGCCCGATCCTGCCACCGGGGGGCCCTCAGCCGGTCCCGCCGGGCAGCTCCGGCGCAACCTCGGGCTGGGCCAGCCCGAGGCGCTGCACCAGCCAGGGGGCGCTGAAACCCTGCAGGCCCACGGTCATCAGGATGGTCAGGAACACCAGCCCCTTGAGGGTGGCGCCGCCGGGGACCTCGGCCCGGTCGAGCTCGAGGGCGAACAGGCTCACCACCGCCGCGGTGACGATGCCCCGCGGAGCGATCCAGCTGAGCAGGGCCTTCTCCTTCCAGTCGAGGCTGGGGAGCCCGATGCCGGTGAGCTGGATCAGGGGCCAGCGGATCAGCATCAGGCCCAGCACACAGCCCAGGCCGCCCAGGCCGAGGGGGCTCAGCTCGGCCCAGGAGACATCGGCCGCCAGCAGGGGAAACAGCACCGTGATGGCCAGCATGGCCAGCTGGCGGATCAGCTCGTCGAGCTGGCTGGCGGCCGCATCGAGGCGGAGCCCCACCACCACCCCGGCGCTCACCGCCGCCGGCAGGCCCGACTCCGGCAACAGGGCCTCACAGCCGCTGAACATCAGAAACAGCACGCCGAGGGTGAGCTGCAGCTCCAGCCCGTTCCCTCCGGCGGCGGGCGCCCCCTCGCCCCCGCGGGAGGCCGCGACGGCACCCAGCCGCCGAAGGGCCTCCGAGAGCAGCAGCCCGGCGAGCCCGCCGAGGACCACCCCGCCCCCGAGGCGCAGCAGCAGGCGGGAGGCCACCTCCTGCCAGCTGCCCAGGTCCCCCAGGGTCACCTGGAGCAGCACCAGGCCGAGCACGGCACTGACCGGCTCGAGGATCAGCCCCTCGGCCTCCAGCAGCTGACCCAGCTTCGGCGCCAGGCGCAGCTGGCGCACCATCGGGGTGACCACGGTGGGGCCGGTGGCCAGGGCGATGGCGCCGTAGACCAGCGCCAGGGACCAGGGCAGGCCCGCCAGGAGGTGGGCCAGCAGGGCCGCCAGGGGAAGGCCGAGCACCAGGCGCACCAGCACCAGCTGCAGCACCGACCGCTGCAGATCGCGGCCGGCCAGGCGCAGGTTGAGCCCCCCGTCGAAGAGCACCAGGCTCACCAGCAGGCCGACCAGGGGCTCCAGACCGGCGCCCAGGTTCTCGGGATGGACCAGATCGAAACCGGCATGGCCCGTCAGCAGACCGATCGCCAGCAGAAGCACCACCGCCGGCTGGCCGGTGAGCCAGGCGGTGGCCTGGGCCAGGGAGCCGGCGAAGAAGGCCGAACCCCAGATCAATCCGAGCCGCTCACTCAAGGCCCTGGAGTCCGCGGAACGGGCCCAGGCTATGGGGTGGACTCAGTTCAGGCGGGCAGGAGCTGCTCGAGGGGCTGCCAGCGGAGGGCCCGGGCGCCGCCCATCTCCACCACCAGCTTCAGACGGGGTTCGCGGCGGCAGAGCTCGCAGAGGGCAGCCAGCTCGGAACTGCTGAGCACCTGGCCCTCCAGGAGCCAGAGGAGCACCGGCCCGTCGCCGGCCAGGGCAGGGCCCAGCTGGGGCATGACCCGCTGCACCTCACCCACGGCGGCGGCCCGGCCGACGCTGTGGTGGCCCAGGTGGGGCGGCCGGATGCCGTGCAGCTGCATCAGGTAGGCCTCCGGATCCCCCAGCCCGCGGGCGGAGGTGAGGTGGGCCCGGTAGCCGGCCGCCCGCAGCCGCCGCAGCAGCCGGGTCTCGGCGCCGCCCTCCAGCGGAACGAACAGGGCGAGGGCACCGCAGCGCTCCAGCTCGGTGCGGAAACCACGGCCGGTCATCAGCAGGGGCATCGGGAGCGGCAGGCGAATCGGGGCTGAGTCTGGCAGCCGATGCGGGTCCCAGGGGTGGTGGTGCACACCATGGGGTACTGTTGTCTCTTGTGCCGAAGATCTGTGCCCGTCCGCTAGCCGGGCCTCCAGAGAACGGTACGGGGTCCGTCAGTGGTGACGAACCCTTCCCGGCCCGTACGACTCCTGCAGCGCTCGTCGCTGCCGTGACCGTCGGGATACTGCCAGAGGCCCCACCGCCCCCGGCAAGTCCCAGCCCGCTGATTCGCCTCGCTAGCTCCTGACCCTCGGGTCGATCTGCGATTCCACGAATTCAGCCCCCCCGCCGCCCAGCGGGTCCCCCTCGGATGTCGGGCCTCGGTCCCCATCCCTGGCGGCACGCCGCGGCTGTCCAGCTGGTGTTGTTCTCCCTCCCATGTCCATCGGCATTCTCGGGAAGAAGCTGGGTATGTCCCAGTTCTTCGACGAAGAAGGCAAATCCATTCCGGTCACCCTGATCGAAGCGGGTCCCTGCCGCATCACCCAACTCAAGAGCGAAGCCACCGACGGCTACACCGCGGTGCAGCTCGGCTTCGGCGAGACGCGCGACAAGCTCGTCAACAAGCCCGCCAAGGGCCACCTGGCCAAATCCGGCGAGGCGCCCCTGCGGCACCTCAAGGAGTACCGGCTGGAGGCCATCGACGGCCTTGAGCTCGGGGCCGCCGTCACCGTCGGTGACTTCGCCCCCGGCCAGAAGGTCGACGTCAGCGGCGACACGATCGGCCGCGGCTTCTCGGGCTACCAGAAGCGCCACGGCTTCAGCCGCGGTCCGATGAGCCACGGCTCGAAGAACCACCGCGAACCGGGTTCCACCGGCGCCGGCACCACCCCCGGCCGGGTCTACCCCGGCAAGCGGATGGCCGGCCGTTACGGCGGCAAGCAGATCACCACCCGCGGCCTCACCATCCTCAAGGTGGATGCGGAACGCAATCTGCTCGTGGTCAAGGGCTCGGTTCCCGGCAAGCCCGGCGCCCTGCTCGACATCCGCCCGGCCCGGCGGGTGGGCGTCCCCGCAGCGAACTGAGGAGAACACCCATGACTGACTGTGTGATCCGCGACTGGCAAGGCAAGGAGAGCGGCAAGGCTCCCCTCGACCTCAAGGTCGCCAAGGAGACATCCGCCAACGGCCTGCTGCACCGCGCCGTTGTCCGCCAGCTGGCCCACGCCCGTCAGGGCACCGCCAGCACCCTTACCCGGGCCGAAGTGGCCGGTGGTGGCCGCAAGCCCTACAAGCAGAAGGGCACCGGCCGGGCCCGCCAGGGTTCCATCCGCACCCCCCTGCGCCCCGGCGGCGGCGTGATCTTCGGACCCAAGCCCCGCAGCTACGCGGTGGCGATGAACCGCAAGGAGCGCCGCCTGGCCCTGCGCACCGCCCTGATGAGCCGCGTCGCGGACATCACCGTGGTGAAGGGCTTCGCCGAAGGGCTCGACACCCCCAAGACGAAGGAGATCACCGCCGCCCTGGCCCGCTTCGGCATCGACGCCGGCGCCAAGGTGCTGCTCATCCTCGACGGCGCTTCCGATGTGGTCTCCCGCTCGGTGCGCAACCTCGAGAAGGTGAAGCTGATCGCCGCCGATCAGCTCAACGTGTTCGATCTGCTCCATGCCAACAAGCTGGTGCTCAGCGAAGAGGCACTGGCGAAGATTCAGGAGGTCTACGGCGATGTCTGAGCGTTTTGCAGGCCGGCTGGCGGACGTGATCCGTCGCCCGCTGATCACCGAGAAGGCCACCCGCGCCATCGAGATCAACCAGTACACCTTCGAGGTGGACCATCGGGCCGCCAAGCCCGACATCAAGGCGGCCGTCGAACACCTGTTCGATGTCAAGGTCGTCGGCGTCAGCACCATGAATCCCCCCCGCCGCACCCGTCGGGTGGGGCGCTTCGCCGGCAAACGCGCCCAGGTGAAGAAAGCGGTGGTGCGCCTTGCCGAAGGCAACGCCATCCAGTTGTTCCCTGAGTCCTGAGGGGTCTGAAACGTCATGGCAATCCGCAACTACAGGCCCAACACCCCCGGCACCCGCACGCTGGTCGTCACTGATTTCAGTGACATCACGGGCAAGAACCGGGAACGGGGCCTGGTGGTGTCCAAGCACCGCCACAAGGGCCGCAACAACCGCGGCGTGATCACCTGCCGCCACCGCGGCGGTGGCCACAAGCGCCTCTACCGCATCGTCGACTTCCGTCGCGACAAGCACGGGGTGAGCGCCAAGGTGGCCGCGATCCACTACGACCCGCACCGCAACGCCCGTCTGGCGCTGCTCTATTACACCGACGGCGAGAAGCGCTACATCCTCGCCCCCGCCAACGTGGCGGTGGGTCAGAGCGTCATCTCCGGCCCGGACGCCCCGATCGAGAACGGCAACGCCCTGCCGCTCTCGGCCATCCCCCTGGGCTCGAGCGTCCACAACGTGGAGCTCTACGCCGGTCGCGGCGGTCAGATGGTCCGCACCGCCGGGGCCAGCGCCCAGGTGGTGGCCAAGGAAGGGGACTACGTCGCCCTCAAGCTGCCCTCCACCGAGGTGCGGCTGGTGCGCCGCGAGTGCTACGCCACCCTCGGTGAAGTGGGCAACGCCGAGCAGCGCAACACCAGCCTGGGCAAGGCCGGTCGCAAGCGTTGGCTGGGCCGCCGTCCGGAAGTGCGCGGCAGCGTGATGAACCCCTGCGACCACCCCCACGGTGGTGGTGAGGGCCGGGCACCGATCGGCCGTTCCGGTCCGGTCACGCCCTGGGGCAAACCCGCCCTGGGCCTCAAGACCCGCAAGCGCAACAAGCCGAGCAACCGGTTCGTGCTGCGGAAACGACGCCGCACCTCCAAACGGAGCCGTGGCGGACGCGACTCCTGATGACCCACACCGCTCTGCTGTTCGCCTGATCCGCCATGGGACGCTCACTCAAGAAAGGCCCGTTCGTCGCCGACCACCTGCTCCGCAAGGTGGAGAAGCAGAACGCTGCCGACGACAAGACCGTGATCAAGACCTGGTCACGGGCCTCCACCATCCTGCCGATGATGATCGGCCACACCATTGCCGTTCACAACGGCAAGGCCCACGTGCCCGTCTACGTGACGGAGCAGATGGTGGGCCACAAGCTGGGCGAATTCGCCCCCACCCGCACGTTCCGCGGTCACATCAAAGACAAGAAGGGAGGCCGCTGATCCGATGGCAACCACCACACCCGACACCCAGGCCCTGGCCCACGGCCGCTTCATCCGCGGTTCCGTGTCCAAGGTGCGCCGGGTTCTCGATCAGATCCGGGGTCGCACCTACCGCGACGCCCTGATCATGCTCGAGTTCATGCCCTACCGCTCCACGGGCCCGATCACCAAGGTGCTCCGCTCCGCGGTCGCCAATGCCGAGCACAACCTCGGCCTCGATCCGGCCACCCTGGTCATCAGCCAGGCCAGCGCCGACATGGGACCCTCCCTGAAGCGGTTCCGGCCCCGGGCCCAGGGCCGCGCCTACGCCATCAAAAAGCAAACCTGCCACATCAGCATTGCTGTGGCAGCGCCCACCGCCTGACCCCCGAGGACACCGCCCGATGGGACACAAGATCCATCCAACCGGCCTGCGCCTGGGGATCACCCAGGACCACCGCTCCCGCTGGTACGCCCCAAGCAAGACCTACCCCGTCCTCCTTCAGGAGGACGACCGGATCCGGTCGTTCATCAACAAGAAGTACGCCGCCGCCGGCATCAGCGACGTGCTGATCGCCCGTAAGGCCGACCAGCTCGAAGTGGAACTCAAGACCGCCCGTCCGGGCGTTCTCGTGGGCCGCCAGGGCAGCGGCATCGAGGAGCTGCGCACCGGCATCCAGAAGACCCTCGGCGACGCCCACCGTCAGGTGCGCATCAATGTGGTCGAGGTGGAACGGGTCGACGCCGACGCCTTCCTGCTGGCCGAGTACATCGCCCAGCAGCTGGAGAAGCGGGTGGCCTTCCGGCGCGTCATGCGCATGGCGGTGCAGCGCGCCCAACGGGCCGGGGTGCTGGGTCTCAAGCTCCAGGTGAGCGGCCGCCTCAACGGCGCCGAGATCGCCCGGACGGAGTGGACCCGCGAGGGTCGCGTGCCCCTGCACACGCTCCGCGCCGACATCGACTACGCCACCAAGGTGGCCACCACCACGTACGGGGTGCTGGGCATCAAGGTCTGGGTGTTCAAAGGGGAGGTGCTTCCCGGTCAGCAGGACCAGCTGCCCGTGGGTGGAGCACCGAAACGCCGCGCCAACCGCCGGCCGCAACAGTTCGAAGACCGCTCCAACGAGGAGTGATCAGGAGGCCTGAACCATGCTGAGTCCAAAACGCGTCAAGTTCCGAAAGCAGCAGCGAGGCCGCATGCGCGGCATCGCCACGCGCGGCAACACCATCGCCTTCGGCGATTTCGCCCTGCAGGCCCAGGAGTGCGGGTGGATCACCTCCCGCCAGATCGAGGCCAGCCGCCGCGCCATGACCCGCTACGTCAAGCGGGGCGGGAAGATCTGGATCCGGATCTTCCCCGACAAGCCCGTCACCATGCGGCCGGCCGAAACCCGCATGGGTTCCGGTAAGGGCAACCCGGAATTCTGGGTGGCCGTGATCAAGCCGGGCCGCATTCTCTTCGAGATGGGCGGTCCGGAGATCACCCCCCAGATCGCCAAGGAAGCCATGCGTCTGGCCCAGTACAAACTGCCGGTCAAGACGAAGTTCCTCGCCCTGGCCGATCAGGAGGCAACCGCCCCCGAACCCGCCCTCGCCGTCGAGTCCTGACCATGGCCCGTCCCACCATCACCGACGTGCGCTCGCTCAGCGACGCCCAGATCGGCGAACAGATCGACGGCGTCCGTCGCGAACTGTTCGACCTCCGCTTCCAGCAGGCCACCCGCCGTCTGGAGCACCCGCACCGCTTCAAGGAGGCCCGCATCAAGCTGGCCCACCTGCTGACGGTGCAGCAGGAGCGCCAGCGCTCCACCGTCGCCTCCTGATTCCCCCTCGATCCCCATGGCACTCAAGGAAAGGGTCGGCACCGTCGTCAGCGACAAGATGGACAAAACGGTGGTGGTGGCGGTGGAAAACCGCTTCCCCCATCCCATCTATCAGAAGACCGTCCGCCGCACCACCCGCTACAAAGCCCACGACGAAGCCAACAGCTGCCGCGTGGGTGACCGGGTCCGGATCACCGAGACCCGCCCCCTCAGCCGCACCAAACGTTGGGCCGTCGCTGAGGTTCTCTCCACCACCAGCGCCGGCTGAGGAACTCCCCATGATTCAGCAGGAAACCTTCCTCAACGTCGCTGACAACAGCGGCGCCAAGCGCATCCAGTGCATCCGGGTGCTCGGTACCAACCGTCGCTACGCCCACGTGGGCGATGTGATCGTGGCCGCCGTCAAGGACGCCATGCCCAACATGGGCGTCAAGAAGTCGGATGTGGTCAAGGCCGTGGTGGTGCGCACCCGGGCCACGCTGCGCCGGGACACCGGCAACGCGATCCGCTTCGACGACAACGCCGCGGTGATCCTGGGCAACGACAACAACCCCAAGGGCACCCGCGTCTTCGGCCCGGTCGCCCGGGAGCTGCGCGAGCGCAACTTCACCAAGATCGTGTCCCTCGCCCCGGAGGTGATCTGAGATGGCCACCGCAACCCCCAAGGCCCGGCCCGTTCAGCGCATCAAGATGCGCATCCGCAAAGGTGACACCGTCCAGGTGATCGCCGGCAAGGACAAGGGCAAGACCGGCGAGGTGCTGCGCACCCTGCCCAACGAGAACCGTGTCGTCGTGCAGGGCGTCAACCTGCGCACCCGCCACGTCAAGCCCACCCAGGAAGGCGAGACCGGCCGCATCGTCACCGAAGAGGCGTCCCTGCATGCCTCCAACGTGATGCTGTACTCCACCGCCAACAAGGTGGCCAGCCGGGTGGAGATCGTCGTCCAGGAGGACGGCAGCAAGAAGCGCCGGCTGAAGAAGACCGGGGAGGTGCTCGACTGACCGCCCCCCACCACGTCGCTCCCCCCACCCCAGCCCGCGACGTCCCCCACGCTCCGCGTCCCTGCCTCCCTCCCCCGTCCGCCTTCTGACCACGTCCAGAAGCGCCCCCCCATCCCCCCGTCATGTCACTCAAACAGCGCTACCGGGAGACGATCCAGCCCAAGCTGCTGAAGGATCTCAACCTCTCCAACGTCCACGAGGTTCCCAAGGTGGTCAAGGTCACCGTCAACCGGGGCCTCGGTGAAGCCGCCCAGAACGCCAAGGCCCTCGAGGCCTCGATCACCGAACTGGCGACCATCACCGGTCAGAAGGTGGTGGTGACCCGCGCCAAGAAGGCCATCGCCGGCTTCAAGATCCGCCAGGGCATGCCGATCGGCGTGGCCGTCACCCTGCGGGGCGAGCGGATGTATGCCTTCCTCGAGCGACTCATCCACCTGGCGCTGCCGCGCATCCGCGACTTCCGCGGCGTGAGCCCGAAGAGCTTCGACGGCCGGGGCAACTACACCCTGGGGATCCGGGAGCAGATCATCTTCCCCGAGATCTCCTTCGACAAGATCGATGCCATCCGGGGGATGGACGTCACGATCGTGACCAACGCCCGTAACGACGAAGAGGGCCGGGCCCTCCTCCGCGAAATGGGAATGCCGTTCCGCAATACCTGAGCCCCCTCCCGGACACGACCATGGCCAACCACGACCCGATCTCAGACATGCTCACTCGCCTTCGCAATGCGAGTGAGAAGCGCCACGAGCGCACCAGGATTCCCGCCTCCCGGCTCTCCCGCAGCATCGCCAACGTGCTGCAGCAGGAAGGCTTCATCGCCGCCATCGCCGAGGAAGGCGAAGGTGTGCAGCGCCACCTGGTGCTCGAGCTGAAGTACAGCGGCAAGCACCGCCAGCCCACCATCCGCTCCGTGCAGCGGGTGAGCAAGCCCGGCCTGCGCATCTACAAGAACACCCGCCAGCTGCCCAAGGTGCTGGGCGGCCTCGGCGTGGCGATCATCTCCACCTCCCGGGGTGTGATGAGCGACCGTGATGCCCGCAAGCAGGGCGTCGGCGGCGAAGTGCTCTGCTACGTCTACTGATCCCAGGAGTTGTTCCATGTCTCGTATCGGTAAAGCCCCGATCCCCATCCCCGACAAGGTCACCGTCAGCCTCGATGGCCTGGCGGTCACCGTGAAGGGTCCCAAGGGGGAACTCAGCCGCGTTCTCCCGGAGGGCGTCAGCGTCAGCCAGGAAGGCGGCACGGTGGTGGTGAGTCCCACCAGCAGCCACCGTCGCTCCCGGGAGCGCCACGGCCTCAGCCGCACCCTCGTCGCCAACATGGTGGAAGGGGTCAGCCAGGGCTTCACCCGCAAGCTCGAGATCGTCGGCGTGGGCTACCGCGCCCAGGTCCAGGGGCGCAAGCTCGTGGTCAGCGCCGGCTACAGCCACCCGGTGGAGATGGTTCCCCCCGAAGGGGTGACCTTCTCGGTCGAGAACAACACCTCGGTCTTCGTCTCCGGCCCCGACAAGGAGCTGGTGGGCAACGAGGCGGCCAAGATCCGCGGCATCCGTCCGCCCGAGCCCTACAAGGGCAAGGGCATCAAGTACGAAGGTGAGCGGATTCTGCGCAAGGCCGGCAAGACCGGCAAGAAATGAGGTCTGCTCGAGCGTCATCCGTCTGATCCCCCATGTCTTCCCTCTCCCGCAAACAGCAGACCCAGAAGCGTCACCGCCGCCTGCGTCGTCTGCTCTCCGGCACCGCCGAGCGTCCCAGGCTGGCCGTGTTCCGCTCCAACAACCACATCTACGCCCAGGTCATCGACGACGACGCCCAGAACACCCTCTGTGCCGCGTCCACCCTCGACAAGGACCTGCGCACCAGCGTCACGGCGGGCGCCAACTGCGAGGCGTCCATCGCGGTGGGCCAGCTCGTCGCCCAGCGCGCCCTCGCCAAGGGCATCCAGCAGGTGGTCTTCGATCGCGGCGGCAACCTGTACCACGGCAGGGTCAAGGCCCTTGCTGACGCCGCCCGGGAAGCGGGCCTTCAGTTCTGATCCCTGCTCTCACCATGACCGAAACCAACGACCAGATCCAGACCGGCGCCGGGCCTGCGGCCTCCGACGTCCCCGCCGCTGCCGAA
>NZ_JAGQBM010000084.1:0-10677 GCF_024345635.1 Cyanobium sp. Lug-B | reverse complement strand
GCCGGGCCCTGCTGCCGCCCCTGCTGGCCTGCGGCGCGGCGGAGCGGCAGTCCCTGCTCACCGGCCTGGCCGGGGGCCGCATCGCCGCCGGACCTTCGGGGGCGCCCACCCGCGGGCGGCCGGACCTGCTGCCGACGGGGCGCAACTTCTACAGCGTCGATCTGCGTGGTCTGCCGACGGAGGCCGCCTGGGACCTGGGACGGCGCAGCGCCGAACTGCTGCTGCAGCTCCATCTCCAGGAGGAGGGGGACGACCTGCGCAGCCTGGCCCTCTCGGTCTGGGGCACCGCCACCATGCGCAACGGCGGTGAGGACATCGGCCAGGCCCTGGCCCTGATGGGCGTGCGCCCCGTCTGGGATGGCCCCACCCGCCGGCTGGTGGACGTGGAGGTGATTCCCCTGCGCCTGCTCGGCCGGCCGCGGGTGGATGTGACCCTGCGCATCTCCGGCCTGTTCCGTGATGCCTTTCCCCAGCTGGTGGGCTGGTTCAACCGGGCCACCCGCCTGGTGGCCGGCCTCGACGAGGCCCCCGAAGACAACCCCCTGGCGGCCTCGGCCCGGCAGGAGGGTCATGGGGGGCGCATCTACGGCTCAGCGCCCGGGGCCTACGGGGCCGGGCTGCAGGGCCTGATCGACAGCGGCCACTGGGAGGAGCGCGGTGACCTGGGCGAGGCGTTCCTGAACTGGAGCGCCTGGCGCTACGACGGTGATCCGGGCGACACCGCCGGCGGCGGCGCCATCAAGGCCAGGGCGGATCGGGCCGGGCTGGAACGGCGCCTGGCCTCGGTGCAGGTGGTGCTGCACAACCAGGACAACCGGGAGCACGACCTGCTCGATTCCGACGACTACTACCAGTTCCAGGGGGGGCTGAGCGCCGCCGCCGAGACGCTCCAGGGCCGGGCCCCCGCCCTCTGGTTCGGCGACCACTCCCGCAGCCAGCGCCCCCGGCTGCACCGGCTTGAGCGCGAGTTCGACAAGGTGCTGCGCTCCCGGCTGCTGAATCCCCGCTGGATCGCCGCCATGCAGGAGCACGGCTACAAGGGCGGCTTCGAGATGGCCGCCAGCCTCGATTACCTGTTCGCCTACGACGCCAGCACCGGGCGCGTCCCTGACTGGGGCTACGGCGCCATCAGCGCCGCCTGGCTGGAGGACGGGGCCGTGCGGGCGTTCCTGGGACGCGCCAACCCCTGGGCCCTGCGGGACATGGCCGAGCGGCTTCTCGAGGCGCACCATCGCGGCCTCTGGGACGGGGCCGATCCGGAGCGGCTGGAGCGGCTGCGGCAGCTGGTGCTGGAGAGCGAGAGCCTGGTGGAGCAGCGCTGAACCAGGCTCCCGGCGGCGCTGGGATCAGAGCTCCAGATCCCTCACCATGGAGCGGAACGGATCGGTGGTGCCGGGCTTGGCCGGCGCCTGGGAGCCTGCGGGCTGGCCCTGGGCCTCGGCCTCCTTCTGCTGCTTGGCCGCCGCCGGACCACCGGGCAGGTTGGTGGGGGTGACGGCCGCCCCCTTCATGCGCTGGCCGAGCTCGGCGGCGCTCATCTGCTGGGCGAAGGTCTTCTTGACGGGCTTGGGGATGCCGCCGGTGAGGTTGACCGACCCCTTTTCGGTGGGCTGGACGCCGGCCAGACCGGGGGTCATCTTCTCGACCCGGGCCTCCATCGAGGCCACCTCCGCCACCATCTCCTTGTCACCCGGGCTGTCGGCGTTGCCGGGGAAGGTGTGGCGGATCGTGTTGGACCGCTTCATGAACTTGACATCCCCGAGGCTGCTGGAGGCCTCGGGATCGAGGAAGAAGGTCTCGGCCTTGGGTTTGGCCTTGGCGGCAGCCTCGGGCTTGCTCACCGAAGCGGCACGGGAACCGAACAGACGATCGAACAGACCCATCGACGCAAGGAGGAAGGTGTCAGCAAACCCTAGCGGCCGCGGAGCACCAGCCCATGGGTATCCGTACCACAACTCATCAGAAGGCCCCGACGCTCCAGGTCGGCGGCGATCGCGTCGCACACCAGCGGCGTCGGCTGCCAGCGGCTCTGCATGGCGTAGTCGTACCAGACCTCGGCGCCGTCGAAGCCCAGATCCGCCGCCGCCGCGATCAGGCGCTGGTGGGGCAGCCGGTAGCGGGCGGGGTGGGCCAGCAGCACCAGGCCCCCGGCCGCGCGGATCGCCGTCACCACCGCCTCGGCCCGCAGGGCCGGCCCCACCACGGAGGTGCCCTGCAGGTAGGGGTGGAGGGAGGGGTGCTCCTCGGCGAAGCCCAGCCCGAGCACATGGACCAGGCAGCCCTCCAGCAGGCAGCTGATCTCCACCCCGCGCCAGAGGGTGGGGGTGGCCGCCCCCCGGCGGCGGTGGTCCTCCAGGGCGGCGCTGATGGCGCCATGGGCCGCCAGGCCGTGGTGGTCGGTGACGGCCAGGTGCTCCAGGCCGATGGCCACGGCCTCGGCCGCCAGATCCTGGGGATGGAGGCTGCCGTCGCTGCAGATCGTGTGGCAGTGGAAGTTGAACCGGTCCGGGCAGCTGTCAGCCCGCACCTGGCGCAGCACCGGGGTCAGGGGATGGGCGAGAGCCTCAGGCCGCAGCACCACCGCTCTCCTGCTGGGCCAGCCGTTCGGCGCGCAGCCGCCGCCAGCGGGCATAGAACTGGATCGAGCCGGCCATGAACACCACCAGGGCCACCAGGAACCAGGTGGCGGCACCGGTGGGGAACTGGGCCTTGAAGACCACCAGCATCACCACCAGCACCAGCATCAGGGTGGGGAGTTCGTTGAGAGCGCGCAGCTGGCGGCCGCTCCAATGGCATTCGCCGCGCTGCAGCTGGCCCATCAGCCGGTAGCAGAGGTGGTGGTAGACGAGCAGGCCCGCCACGACGGCCAGCTTGGCGTGCATCCAGGCCTGCTTCAACCAGGCCGGTTCCACCAGCAGCAGACCCACGGCCATGGTCACAGCCACCACCATGCCCGGGGTGGTGATGATGTTGGCCAGACGTCGCTCCATCAGCCCGTACTGCTCCTCGAAGGCCTGGCGAACAGGCGGCTCCAGCTCGGCGGCTTCCCGGTGGTAGATGAACAGGCGCACCAGGTAGAACAGCCCGGCGAACCACACCACCACTCCGACAATGTGGAGGGTCTTGAACCAGAGGTAGGCCTCGGGGGGCCAGGTCAAGGCGAGGGTCAGGGGCAGGGACAGCGTCATGTCAGGGCCCGAGGAAGCGCGTTGCGCGGCGGACCGCCAAGTTAGTCGCCGCCGGGTGGGCGGCGGCGAAGCTCAGCCCTCCCCCACTAGGCGGCAGCAGCGGCGGGCCACGGCGGCGCTGTAGGCCCGGTCCACGGGCCCCAGCCGCGGACTGATGGCGCCATCGCGGCAATCCACCACGATCCGTTCCCGCCGGCTCTCCTGGTCGCTGACCCGCAGCCTCAGCTGCCAGTGGTGCTTGGCGCTGCGGCTGATCTCGTCCCCGCAGACCGGACCGACGCACAGGCCCGGAGACGCCACCACCGGCGCCGGAACCAACGGCAGCAGCAGCAGGGCCATCAGCAGGCCAGCCCAGACCCCCGCTCCCCAGGCGCGCACGGCTGGCCTCATCCCGCCAGCTCCAGGGGTTCCCCCTGGGGGGCCTCGGCCTCATCGGCCCCGTCCATGGGGGGGTGGAAGTGCTCCCACACCTGCCGGGCCAGGGCCGGCCCCATGCCGGGGACGGCGGCGATCTGCTCGGGGCTGGCCAGCTGGATGGCGTCGATGGAGCGGAAGTGGGCCAGCAGGTCCTTGACGCGCTTGGGGCCCAGGCCGGCGATGTCGCTGAGGCGGGAGCGCTTCATCCGCTCCCCCCGCTGCTGACGGTGGAAGCTGACGGCGAAGCGGTGGGCCTCGTCCCGCAGGCGCCGCAGCAGCACCACCCCCAGCTGGTCGGCCTCGGTGTCGAGGGGCTGGCTGGCGCCGGGCAGGAACACCTCCTCCCGCTGCTTGGCCAGGGAGCACACCGTGAGCTCCTCGTGCAGGTCAAGCTCCCGCAGGGCCTCCATCACCGCCGACAGCTGCCCCTTGCCGCCATCGATCATCACCACGTCGGGCCAGTCGCTGAGGCCATCGGTGTGCAGGGCCGAGGCGCCGGCCTTCCGCAGGGCGCCCAGGTCGGCCCCCTCCGCCTTCGCCTGCGACCAGCGCCGGAAGCGCCGTCGCATGATCTCCGCCATGGCCATGAAGTCATCGGAGTGGCCGGCGCGGATGCTGCTGCTGCGGATCCGGTACTTGCGGTAGTGCTGCTTGGCCGGCAGGCCGTCGATGAACACCACCTGGGAAGCCACCGCATCGCTGCCCTGGATGTGGCTGATGTCGTAACCCTCGATCCGGCGCGGCGGCACCGGCAGCTCCAGCAGCTGGGCCAGGTCCTCGGTGGCCAGCAGCTGCTGCTCCGCCCCCCGCTGGGCCCGGGCCAGCTCGAATCCGGCGTTGCGCTCCACCAGCTCGATCAGATCCGCCTTCTGGCGCCGCTGGGGCACGGCGAGCCGCACCTTGCGGCCCCGCCGTTCCGCCAGCCAGTCGCCGATCAGCTCCTGCGCCGGCAGCGGGTGCTGCAGCAGCAACTCGGGCGGGATCTCCACCGGGTCCACCTGGCTGTAGTGCTCCTCGACCACCCGCTGCAGCACCTCCGCCGGGGTGGCGATCGCCGCGTCGGCGGTGTAGCCCAGGCGCCCCACCAGCTTGCCGGCGCGCATCTGGAAGATCTGCACGGCCGCCACCCGCTCGTCCGACGCCAGGGCGATCACATCGCGGCTGATGGAACTGTCCCCCAGGCTCATCTTCTGGTCGGCGGTGAGCAGGTCGAGGCCCTGCAGCTGGTCGCGCACCCGGGCGGCGGCCTCGAAGTCGAGCCGCTCGGCATAGCGCTCCATCTGCCGCCGCAGCAGGTCCAGCAGTTCATCGTTGCGGCCCTGGAACACCATCGCCACCTTGCGCAGGATGCGGTGGTACTCCTCGGAGCCGATCTTCTCCTGGCAGACCCCGGGGCAACGGCCGATGTCGTAGTTGAGGCAGGTGCGGTCGCGGTAGAGGGGCTGGGGCCGCTGGCGCAGCGGAAACACCCGCTTGACCACGGCCAGGGTGCGGCGCAGCAGGCCCACATCCACGTAGGGCCCGTAGAAGCGGTCGAGGGGGCTGCGCAGCCGGCGGCGGCGGGTGATGAAGATGCGGGGGTAGGCCTCGCTCCAGGTGATGCAGAGGTAGGGGTACTTCTTGTCGTCCTTGAGCAGGACGTTGAAGTGGGGCTGGTGGTTCTTGATCAGGTTCGACTCGAGCGCCAGCGCCTCCGCCTCGCTGTCGGTGACGATGAACTCGATCTCGCAGACCTGCCGCACCATCAGGGCGATGCGCGGGCTGATGTCGTGGGAGTCGCGGAAGTAGCTGCGCACCCGCGCCCGCAGGCTCTTCGACTTGCCGATGTAGAGGATGCGGTCGCTCGCATCCCGCATCAGGTAGCAGCCGGGCTCCGCCGGCAGCTCCCGCAGCCGGGCCGAGAGCCGCTCGCGCTGCAGCAGCAGCGGCCCGACGACGTCACCGCCCGAATGGCCGCTCGGCGTGCCACCCGGAGTGCCGACCGGAGTCGCAACCGGTTCAGCCATGGCGGAGCCTCAACCGCCGTACTGCCAGCCCGTGGCGGCCAGTTCCAGGGCGGCGGCGTCGCGGTGCAGGGTCGCCGACTTCACTTCCCCCACGAAGACGGTGTGGTCGCCATGGGCCACCTGGCCCACCAGGGTGCACTCCACCGCCCCGAGAGCGTCGTCGAGCACCGGCAGGCCGAGGGGACCGAGCTGGAACGGGGCGGCATCGAAGCGTCCCCCCACCCCCTTCTGGGGTTTGAAGAACACCGCCGCCAGGTCCTTCTGATCGGCGGCCAGCACGTTGAGGGAGAAGCGGCCGCTGCGCTGGATCATGCCGTTGCTGGTGGAGTCGGCGCGCACCGCCATCACCACGAGGGGGGGCTCGAAGGACCCCTGGGTGACCCAGCTGGCGGTGAAGCCGTTGACCTCGTCGCCTTCGGCCACCCCGCAGATGAACACACCGTGGGGGATCTTGCGCAGCAGCGTCTTCTTGGCGGCCGCGTCCAGGGCAACGTCGGTCATGGGGTGGGCGGCAGGGATCAGGCGACTCTAGGAACCCGGCCGCGCCCGGGAACCCGCCCGGGCCCTCCTCCATAGGCTGGGGCGATGCGAGCCCTCTACCCCGGCAGTTTCGATCCCCTCACCCTGGGCCACCTCGACCTGATCGAGCGGGCGGCCGGCCTCTTCGACGGGGTCGTGGTGGCGGTGCTGATGAACCCCTCCAAGCAGCCCGCCTTCCCCCTGGAGCGGCGGCTGCAGCAGATCCGCTGCGCCACCGAGGGAATCGCCGGCATCGAGGTGGGCCATTTCGACGGTCTCACCGTCACCTACGCCCAGGCCTGCGGCGCCCAGGTGATTCTGCGGGGTCTGCGGGCGATGAGCGACTTCGAATTCGAGTTGCAGATCGCGCACACCAACCGGACCCTGGCCCCCCGGGTCGAAACCCTGTTCATGGCCACCGCAGCGCACCACAGCTTTCTCAGCAGCTCGGTGGTGAAGGAGGTGGCCCGCTTCGGCGGGGACGTGGGTCACATGGTCCCGCCGGGAGTGGCGATCGACCTGGAGAGGCTCTTTAATCGACAGGCAGCTCCCGAAACCCGATATGGCTGAGGTCCGCTTCACCGTTCTCGATCAGCTGGATCAGCTGGAGGACATCGTTCTCGACGGCAGCCGGATCCCCTTCAGCGGTGGCCGTCTGGTGAACGAGCAGGACGCCATCGAGATGATGGATGCCCTGCGGGAGGCCCTGCCCGGGCAGATCTCCCAGGCTGAGGACCTGATCCGCCAGCGGGAGGGCTTCATCGAGAAGGCCCGGCTGCAGGCCGAGGAGATCGTCACCCAGGCGCGGCGCGAGCGGGAGCAGCTGATCAACGCCGCCGCCATCCGCCAGGAGGCGGAGCGCCAGGTGACCGAGCAACGGGAACTGGCCCGCCAGCAGTGCGAGCAGATGGTGCTCCAGGCCCGCCAGCAGGTGGCCCAGACCGAACAGGAACACCAGGCCCGGATGGCCCAGTTCGAGCAGCAGTTCGCCGGCCGCCGGCAGCAGCTGGAGCAGGAGGCCCAGCAGCGGCGCCAGCAGCTGGAGCAGGAGGCGGCGGAGCGCAACCGCCAGCTGCTGGAGCAGCACGAGCGCAGCCGGGCCCAGGCCCTGCAGGAACTGGAGGGCATCCGTCAGGAAGGGCTGCGCATCCAGCGGGACAGCCAGGCCGAAGCCGAGCGGCTCCATGCCGACGCCCTCCAGTTCCGCCAGCAGACCCAGCAGCAGTGCGATGCCCTGATCGCCCGCAGCCGCCAGGAGGCGGCCACCATCCAGGAGGGCGCCAACCGTTATGCCGAGCAGGTGCTGGGCGAACTGGAGGTGCGCCTCAAGGAGCTCAGCCAGGTGGTGCTGGGGGGCCGGCGCGAGCTCGTGCGGCTGCAGGCCCAGGACACCCAGGCCGCCAGTCGCCCCCCCGAAGCCCCCATTCCCCTGGAGAACGCCGCCGTCGATCGGGCCCGCCGCGCTGCCGGCCGTCTCCGTCGGGCCGCCAGCCGGGGGCTGGCCAGCTGAGGCCGCCGCCTCAGCGCCGGCTCAGATCGCCGATGGGCAGGCCCCCACGGCCTGCACCTCCCGCAGGACGCGGCCGATGGTGGTGTTCGGAGCCCCTGCCCCGGCAGAGACGGCGCTCACGTACCGGGGACCGTCCGGCGTCTGGAGCACGCCGCTGATCGACCGCACGCCGGTGAGGGTGCCGGTCTTGGCGAACAGACGGCCATCGAGGCTGGTGCCCTTGTAGAGGTTGCGCAGGGTGCCGCGGCGTCCGGCGATGGCCATCGAGCTGATGTAGTCCCTGGAATAGGGGTGGTGGTCCATGCGCAGCAGCAGGGCCACCAGGAAGCGGCTGGTGACCCGGTTGGCGCGGTCGAGGCCGCTGCCGTCAGCCACCCTGACCCCCTCCATCGGCAGCCCCTGTTCGCCCAGCCAGAGCATGTTCAGGCGGCTGGCCTCGGCCACGTCCCAGGTGCCGGCCGCCTGGCGCAGCAGCACCTCGGCGGTGAAGTTGTGGCTTTCGGTGTTGGCCAGGCTCAGCAGGCCATGCATGGAGGTGGAGGGTTCCTGGTGGATCAGCACGGCATCGGCGGGGATGGGCTGGCGGGCGGACACCAGGGTCAGCTGCAAGGGCGATCCTCCGCCCTGGTTCATGGCCCGACGCAGCAGGGTCTGCAGCCGGGAGGGGGGATTGCTGACTGCGTCGTCGATGGCGTTGCTGGTGATCGCCAGCCGGGTGATCGGGGCCCCGTAGGCGTAGGCCCGGTCAGCCACGTGCCAGCCACTGGGCCACCAGTTCTGGGAGGCTTCCTCCGCCAGTTCCAGCCGCACCGGACCACCCCCCGGGACGGTGGCGGCGCCGGCGGCCATGGCCAGCTGGGCGAAGCGCTGCAGCTGGGGCAGGGCCAGGTCGGGGTCCCCCTGCCCCGTGAGCCGCAGGGTGCCGTCCTGGAGACGCCAGAGCTGGGTGCTGAGCCGGTAGTCGGGGCCGAGGCGATCGAGGGCGAAGGCGCTGCTGACCAGCTTCTGATTGGAGGCCGGCACCCGGGGCTGGCGGCCGTTGACGTCGGCCAGCAGGCGGCCGCTGCCATCGGCGACGCTGACGCTCCAGCGGGAGCGCTCCCCGCCCAGCACCTGGGTGACCTGCCGCTGCAGGCTGGGGCAGCTGACCTCACTGGCCAGCCGCGGCATGCCCACCGGGGGGGGCGCCGGCGGCAGGGTCGCCATCGGCAGGGGGCGCTCACTCCGGGCCGAGGGCAGGGCCGGTGCGGTCTGGGCCAGGGCCGCCGGGCCCGCCGATCCGGTGCCGGCGGCGACCAGCAGCAGGGTCGCCAGCCCCAGGGGATGGCGGTGGCGTCGGTGGCCGGGGCGGGCGGAGGCGGTCATGTCAGGAGGTTCCGAGTTTCAGGCCCGTGACGGTGCCGTTGAAGCGGTAGTTGGTGCCCTCCAGCTCCACCGGGGCGCCGATCTTGATCGTCTGGTTGCCGAAGACCACCCCACCGGCCGTGCGGCGGCCCTGGCCCTCCAGGACGAAACGACCATCGAAGGTGCTGAAGGTCTTCTGATTGGGATCGGGGGCGCTCACCACCTTTCCGTCGGGGGTGAGGGTGGAGATGATGCGATCGAAGGGGATGATCTGCTTGACCGCCACGCTGCCGTGGGGCTGGTTGCGGATCACGATCGCCACCTTGCCTTCGGCCCGGGCCTGCTCCAGCAGCTCCAGCGGTGCGGCGGCGGGGGCACCGCGCACATCCACCATCACGGTGACGGGCTCGAGGGCGCCGGTGGCCTGGGCCACCGCCCCGCTCAGCCGGGGGCTCCAGATCACGCCCCCGATCGCCAGCAGGGCGGCGGCGGCGGCGCCGACGTCGACGAGGCTGAAGGAACGGGACCGGGACGATTCGCTGGGCATGGGCATGGGAAAGCCCGCGAAGTGTACGCAGCCTTTCCGGGATCCACCAGCCGCCCCGGCCGGCCCGCTCCCGACAGGGGCCTCAGTTCTGCAGGTCCTCGATCATCTGGCCGAGGGCCCGCAGGTTGCCGCCCAGACCGGCCTCTTCACGGCCGCTGAGGGCCAGGTCCTGCTGCTCCGCATCGGGCTTCTGCTCGAAGCTCGCCGCCAGCCGGAAGCCGTCGGGGTCGAGCCGGTACAGCTCCCACTCGCCCGGGTAGGCGCAGCGCAGGGCCCGGTCGGCCTTGGGCAGCAGGGCATAGGCGGCGCGCCAGCCGGCCAGGAAGCCACGGCGACGCTGGCGCGCCACACTGCCGATGCCCACGGCGGCATCCTCCAGGGCGGGATTGATCAGCACCACCGCGTCGCCGTGGCCGCCGCAGACCTCCTCCACCAGCTCGTACTCCGCCTGGCTCGCCCCCACCAGCAGCAGCACGCCGCTCGAGGGGCCCTCCTGCTGGCGCCGCCGCTGGTCGGAGAAGCTGCCGATGTGCTCGGCCAGGGCCGGCGCATCCCGGCGTGCCAGGGCGGTGGCACCGGCATCGGGAAACAGCAGCCGCACGCCGGGGCGCTCCGCCATCAGCCCCTCCAGCAGCCGCAGCACCACGGGCATCAGGCGCAGCCCTTCGAAGCGGAACTCGACGGTCCAGCGGCCCCCCGATCCGGCCCCCAGGGACGCCTGCAGGGCCTGCAGGGCTTCGGCTTCGGCGGTGCGCAGGTCGGCGGGCAGCATCGGCGGGCGGCAGGGCTGTCCGGACCCTACCCAGGCGCTTCCGCCACCCTGCGGCGGGCCTGTTCCAGGGCCGCCGGCAGTCCGGCCAGATCATCGGGGCTGTTCCAGGGGCCCAGGCTGATCCGCAGGCCGCTGGCCGCCTCGGCGGAGCCGTAGCCCATGGCGAGCAGCACGGCACTGGTGCCGGCCGTGCCCGCGGCGGCCCCGGCGCTGGTGCAGGCCGATCCGCTGCTCACCGCGTAACCCCGGCGGGCCAGCTCCCGCACCAGCCGCCGGCCGCCCAGGGGCCGGCCATCCGGCCCGTCCACCAGCAGGCTGATGTGGTGCGGCAGGCGTCCGGCGGGGTCGTCCGGCTCCGGACCGCTCAGCCGCAC
>NZ_JAGQBM010000083.1:0-10705 GCF_024345635.1 Cyanobium sp. Lug-B | reverse complement strand
GCCGAACGGATCGCGGCCCGCTACCGCCTAGAGCCGCCCGTGGCGGTGCTGATCGACCTGGACGGTGGCGCCGGTGCGTTCTGGCGCTGGTGGGCCTCAGAGCCCCGCCTGCCGCTGGTGGTCGTGGAAGGCGCGAAGAAAGCCGCCGCCCTCCTCTCCGCTGGCGTGCCTGCCGTCGCCCTGCCTGGCATCTGGAACGGCGCCCCGAAGGGCCCGGACGGCCGCCCCGCCCTGCTGTCCGATCTGGCGGCGGTGCCCTTGGCTGGCCGTGCTGTCTGGATTCTGTTCGATCACAGCAGCCGCCCCGACCCCGCCGAACCCAAGGCCGCCCGGCGCCTGGCCCGGCTGCTGCTTCGAGCCGGTGCCCGCGAGGCCCTGATCGGCACCGTCCCCGGCACCCACGGCAAGGGCCCCGATGATCACCTCGCCAACGGCGGCACCTGGGAGCAGCTGGCGGCCGTGCTGGCACCACCGGCACCGCTGCCCGTGCTGCCCCGCCTGCGGGCCGCTGACATCGTGGCGCCGGCCGGCTCCTACCTGGGCGACGTCGCGCCGATCCCTGCCCCGTCAGAGGCCCGCCTGGTGGCTATCTCTGGAGCGATGGGCAGCGGCAAGACCGAGGCCATCGCCGCAGCCGTCGCCCCCTTGCTGGCCACTGGTGTGCGGGTGGTGCTGCTGACCCACCGCCGCAGCCTGGGCGCTGCGCTGGCCGATCGGCTGGGCCTGCCCTGGGGTGATGACGCCCTGCCCGGTTCCGATCTCCGTCAGCAAGGCATCGCCCTGTGCATCGACTCTCTGGTGGGGCGATCCGCTGTCCGCTTCAACCCTGCCGACTGGGCCGGCGCCGTCGTGGTGATCGATGAGGCCGCCCAGCTGCTGGCCCATGCCCTGTTCACCACCGGCACCGCCATTGCCCACCGCCGCCCGGAGGCGCTGGCCAACCTGTCCCAGCTGCTGGCCGGTGCCGCCCAGGTGATCGCCGCCGACGCGCAGCTGTCCGAACCGGTGCTCGAAGCCCTCAAAACCGCCACCGGTTCCCCTGTCCTGCTGATCGGATCAGACCACCGCCCTGCAGTCGGCCGGGAGCTGGTGGCGCATCCCAGCCGCGCCAGCTGGCGCCGGGAGCTGGTGGCGCAGCTGCGCCGCCGCCGCCGCCTCTGGATCGCCACCACCGCAAAGGATGGTCCCAACGGCGCCAAGAATCTGGCCGAGCTGACCGCAAAGCACTGGCCCGGTGTTCCGGTGCTGGTGGTGGACAGCAAAACCGTGGCCGATCCCAACCACGACGCCTACCGCCTGGCCTCTGACCCAAACGGAATCGCCGCCCGCTACCCAGTCGTCATCGCAACCCCAGCTGTGGCGGCTGGCCTGTCCGTCACCCTCCGGGGGCACTTTGAGGCCGTGCTCGTTATGGCCGGCGGCACCACCGACCCCGAAGCCGTCGCCCAGGCCGCCGCCCGTGTTCGGGACGATTGCCCCCGCCACCTGTTCGCACCCGATCGCAGCCCAGGCGATGAACTGCGGGTGGGTTCGGGGAGCTTCGAGGCCCAGCAGCTGCTCACCCATCAGGCCCAGCACGGCGCCGCCATCGCCGCCCAGCTAGCCGGGACCGTGGATCTGGCCGCCGGCACCATCGGCCCGTGGCTGCCCCTCTGGGCCCAGCTGGCGGCGGCCACCAACCGCAAGGCCCTGGCCTATGGCTCCACCGTGCGGGCCCTGCTGGAGCGAGAGGGTTACCGGGTGATCGAGGCCGGCGCCCTCTCCCCCGAGGCCGAGGCCGAGGCCCAGCAGATCGCCGCCGAGCTGGAGCAGATCGCCGCCGCCGCCCAGGCTGCCGATGATGCCGCCGTGATCGCCGCCGAACCGCTCACTGCTGCCGAAGCCCGCGAGCTGGAGCGCAAGCGGAAGCAATCACCCGCCGAGGCCGCCCGGCTGGCCCGGTACCGGGTCGCCGAAGCCTGGGGCCTAGGTGCTGCTCCACCGACGCCCGAGCTGCTGGAGGCGCACCGCAACCGCCAGCACCGCCGGCACCGCTTCGGGTGGATCCTCCAGAACCTTGAAGCCCGCCCGCTGGTGGCCCGTCACGATCAGGCCATCGCCGCCAGCCTCGCCAGCGGTCGCCGCAGCTGGGCCCCGGATCTGTGCCGCGAAACGATCGGCCCGAAGGTCACCGCCGCCGACGCCATGGGGGTGCTCACCTGGCTGAACCGTCGCGACTGGTTCACCGCAGAGGATCCCGAGCTGCTGGCGCTGCAGGCCCTCGCCACTGCCCACGGGGGCAGCCTCCGGCAGGTGCTGGGGGTGAGCCCCGGCAAGCGCGCAACCACCACATTGCGGGCCCTGCTGGCGCTGGCTGGCTATCGCCTCGAAGCGAAGCGCAGCCGCGAGGGTGACGGCCGTGCATGGCGCTATCGCGTGGTGCCCGAACCCTTGCCGGCCGGCGTCACGCCGGAGCAGCTGCCCGCCGCCTGGGCGGCTTCCCTGTCCCAAAAATCCCCCTACTAAGTAAGGGAACCGCGCCAGCCCATCACCACCGCCACCGCCATGACGACCGCCCCAGCCCCCTCGAAGCCGACGCCCCGGAAGGTCACCGCCCCGAAGCGGCCGCCGATGCCGTTGCCCACCACCGCCGCCGAGCTGCTCAGCCTCGACGCCGCCGGCCTCAACGCCGTGTTCATCGAGGCCCGGCTGCGGCTGGGCAAGCAGCGCAGCACCAGGGCCCGCCTGCTGGCCGCCGAGAAGATCGACGAACAGAAGGTGGCGGTGCTCAAGGCGGAGATTGCCGAGCTGGGCGGGCTGCTCTGCACCATCCAGACCCGCCGGGGCCACCTGCGCCGTGAGGCCCGCCGGGCACTGGGCCGCCCGATCGAGCGGAACGAAGCCATCGCCAGCGCCGTGGATTCGTTGCTGAGCGGCCACCTGCACGCCGCCGTGATGGCCGAGGCCGACCGCCTGCAGAAGCAGGCCCTCGCCGACCTGGAGGCAGCGCCGGAGGCCGCCTGATCGCCTGCCGCCAACCTGTCGAAGAAGGCAGTTACGCCGGCGCTGGTGTGCCAGTCACCCCAGCTGCAGCCACGATCCAAACGTCTCATCTCCGCCGAAAACGGCCCGTTTCCCGTCTCATCGTGGGATTCGTGTCCAAGATCAGGCCCCTGAAGCTCTGTCCTTGTTGAGACTCGCCCCCAGGTGTGCCAGTCGCCGGAAGGCTGGGCCAGAACCCACTGATCCCATGACCTGCAGCGACGTGTACCCGATGAGCCGCGAGGGTCTGGCAGCCCTGCACCAGGCGATCCAGCAGCACGGTGAACGACAGGTAGGCCTTGACTGCGGCCATCCCTTCCCGATGGCGGCCAGAGCTGCGCACTATCGCTATCAGGAGCTCAAGCGCGAGTTGGCCATCGATGACCCCGCTGCCCTCTGACCATGCCCGCCCGTCTCCCCAAGGCCCCCGCCAGCCCCGGCAGCCGCCTCCGGCTCAAGCCTGAGCCGACCGTGACGCGCACGATCACCCTGCCCGCTGAGGTTGTCGAGGTGATCGAGGGGTTCTGCCGCCGCCACGATTCCACCTTCGATCGTCACGTTGTCAGCAGCCTGCGGCGATCCGCTGAGGCCATCCTTCGAGTCGAGGGCCGGTGGCCCCGCTACGGCGAACCGGAGCACAGGGTCGAGCGAATCTGGCCGCAGTTTGGGAAGCAGCCGAACGGCAGCCCGAAGGGGTAATTGTGCTCTGTGCGCTACGCGGGGGACGGCAAGCGCACAGACCGGAACACTGAAGCAGCTGCGCTCAATTCGTGCTCCCCTGTGCCCCACCGACGCCTGGCGAGCGGATGCTGCACACCAGCATCAGGCTGCCGCCGGCGCTGCTGGCGCAGGTCGAGGCGCTGGCACTGCACCACCGGTGCAGACCGGCCAACGTTTTGCGGCACGTCCTGGAGATCGGCGTCACCGCGCTGATCGAACAGCTCCCTCCGTCCCCTCGCCGGTATTGAGCCGGCCCACCGTCCCCACCACCCTCCTCCCATGACTGAGAAGAAGTACCGCCCCGGCCAGCGCGCTGATAAATACGGCCTTGGGTTGCCGGTCGATCGTGACCTGACCAAACAGGAGATCGCCGAGCTGCCCGATTCTGTATTAATCAACTACGCCTTTTCCACCGAATACAACGACGCCAAGCGCGAGCGCGAGCGCCTGGCCGAGATGCAGCGACAGCAGCCGGCCCCCCGGACCTTCACCGAACAGGAGCTCAAGGCCATGACCCCGACCGAGCTGTTTCAGCACGGCTTCGGCGGCGGGATGCCCGGCGGGGGCCAGGGGTGACGAAATCCGGCGGCGGTAAGCGGGGGTCAGAGATCACCCGCCTCGACCGGGCCAATCAGGTGGCCCGCATGTTTGTAAAGGGTGCCACCCGCAGGGACGTGTTGCAGTTTGCTGCGGAGAAATGGGGGATGGCACCCCGCACAACGGACCGCCTCATTGCAGATGCCAGAGCCTGCCTGGTGGCCGATTTCGATTCGATCGATAGGAAGGAGATCCTGGCGCAACTGCTCAGCTCTCTCTCTCTGATTCAGATGAAGGCCATACACCAAGGCGATCTGAGCGTCGCGCTCGGATGCGTCAACGCAACCGCGAAGCTCTGCGGCCTGTTCCTGCCACCGCCTGCGCCTACTGTCAACTACACGAGCGTCAGCATGGCGCCGCCTGCCAGCCCTCCACCGAGCGGCAACTGGGTGCAGACCCTGCAGCATCGCGATGACTGATTGGCTCCGGCAGACTAAGGGTGGGCGAGGTTCAGAAACAGTCATGGGCGGGGAGGACCGTTGCACCCTCTCCGCTTTTTCTTTGTCTGACATGATGGAGTTGTTGTGTTGAGTGGCGCCCCCCAGAGGTGGCTTTTTGGGGGGCGCCGTTTTCTTGCTCAGGCCTCGACCCGTTGCTGTTGCCAATTCTTAGCGGTGTTTGTTGTACTTTAGGACCGCTAATCGTTGACGGGTAGGCTATTCTTCCGCTGTCCTGATTCCCCCGATCATGTTCTCCGAAACCACCACCACCGAATACGCCGCCGAGCTGGCCGCTGATCTGGCTGCCCACGGCGTCGAGGCCCTGCAGGATCTGGAGGTGTCGGTCAGCGAGCTGCAGACCCTGCCGCTGGCCCCTGCTGTGGCTGCTGAGGCCGCCCGGTTGCGTGCTGCCCTGCTCACCCTGCAGGCAGGATTCGCCGCCCTGCCGGGGCTGCTGGAGGGTGCTGAGGGTTGATCGCTGCCAAGGCGGGAAAGCTGAGGCAACTGCCTTAGACACCGTGCCCACCTTCACCCGCCCGATCCTTCACCGTGAGGATGATCTGCCCGGCGTGCCCGAAGTGGATCTATCGCCGCTGGCCAGTGCTCAGGCCCGCCGTGCCGCCCGCCAGGCAGACACCCGTGACCGGGTGATTCCGTCGTCTCGCGTGGTAGCGAATCGGTGAGATGTTGCTAGGATGGGTGGAGATCAGGCAGGCCGAACGCGCCGCGTGATCGCCAGGAACGACACCCCAAGCGCTACGGCGCCCCCACCGCAGCAGGATCGGCACCCGGCCACCAGCAGGCACTGACGAAAGACCCGGCGGTGGGGTCCGGCATGGGTGAGACGCCCGAAGAATCGAACCTCGACAACCGAATCGGACGACGATCACGCCGGGGGCTCCCTGGTGGCCGCTGCGCTGGAAGCGATGCGCCGGCCGCCGAATCCTTCGCCCCTGGAAACAATGAACACGAAACCCGACACCATCACGGTGCTGCTGGCGGTCGCCCTCGAGGTGGCCGAAGCCGTGCTGGTGCTCACCGTCGCCCTGGTGGCGCTGGTGCTCACCGTGGCCCGCGCCATCCGCCGCCGTGCTGCGCACCCTGCAGCGGTGCCACAGCAGCCACCAGCCGCCGCAGGATCAGCCTGCCGAGTGGTGCCGGCGGCTCCTGCCCCAGCCCCAGCCGTGCATCCCCTGGCCGTGCTGGCCGCCGAGCTGGAGGCCCTGCCCGTCAGCCGCCTGAGGCCCCTCGCGGGCGTCACCAGCAAGCGGCACCGCAAGATCGAGCTCATCAGCATGGTGGCCGCCTGCTGCTGACCCCTCCCCCGGCGCGATCGTCCCCGCCTCTGGCCCGGCTGCTGCCGGTGCGCCACCCTGCCGGGGTTGCGGGCCGCGTGGTGTTGCTTGGGGTGGAATCCGTCCAAGAGGCCCAGAGTGCTGCTGAGAGCTGGGCTTTGCTCCTTCGCTGGCTGTCCTTCAATTGGCCATGGCTGGTCACTGCGGGACTGGTCGGCGGGGGTGCTATCGGGCTCTGGCGCTGCTGGAACTGGCTTTTGGATCGAGAAGGTGGGAGATGCTGGCCTCTCCTTGCCGCCCTTCTGCCGCCGCTGATCCCGATTGCCAGGGCTTACCAAGAGAACTCGCCTGAGATAGTCAAGTCGTCTACGGTGGCGGGACTGCTAACAGCGATCGCGCTAGTCTCGTTTTATGGACAACAACGTAGTAACAGAGACAGAATTAAGACGCAAGATCAGCTCAACGAACAGGCGGCTCGCCTTGGTTGCATCGGAGCTGGAGTCCGGGAACAAGGATCTCAAGTCAGCGCTATTGCGACTGAGGTCAGTCGCATCGGCTCTGGAGTCGAGCGCGTCGAAGCCAGGATCGAGCGCGTCGAGGATGCAGTTGGCGACATCGCAACTGCTCTGTCAACTCTCGCGGCTCAAACCGAAGAGCAAGAAGACTCCTGACCTGATCGTCCAGCCGTAGCCCCCAGCAGCTGCTGATCGTCCTGAACCTCCCTGCATCCGCCTGACGGTTGCCCTTGGTGGCACGTCTCAGGACGTCCTGGCACCCTTGGCCGGCACCCCCACCCTCGCCCGCCTGCCATGCCTGAGACGTCTCTGGCCGTCCCGGATGGGATGCAGCTGTCTGCGTGGTGGGAGTCCCGCGCCGTCCCGAGAAGTACCGCGTTCAAGCTGGTGAGGATCGCCGGCATCGAGCCGGGCAAGGTGCGCGTTGATGGCAGCCGGTCGCCGGTCTCCTTCCTGAGCCAGCAGCAGGTGGGCGCCCTCGATGCCCTGCACGCCCGCCTACAGCAGGGTGCAACCCTCGCCCAGCTGGAAGGCGCCTTGGCACCCCTGAGGCATCCTGAGCCGTCTCAGGACACCGAACCGACGCCCCTGCCCGAGGAGGAGGACGCCATGGCTCAGGACGCCCTGAGCCGTCTCAAGGCGGGGCGGCTGGCGCTGACCACGGGTCTGCCGCTGACCACGGCCGAGGTGAGCTGGCTGCTGGGTGCCCGCCCTGGTGGCCCGGTCGTCACCCGTGGTCGGGTCGTGGCACGGAAACATGGCCGCAACTGCTGGACGCTGGAGCCGTCCTGAGACGGATTGAGGCGGCCAGAACGGGTTACGATTTTCTCGGTCCGTATGGGCTGGACTGCGCCGTGATGGGCCGCAGATCCCGCTGCATCGCAGCGCAACGCGACGGGTGACTCGTCAGAGATCCACCAGCGTCCGCCGGTACGCCGCTCCCCCGTCATCACCGAGGGGGCAACCGGCAGCCCATCACATCGACCGCATCATGCACAAGATCCAGCACGCGCCCCGTGGCTACAGGCACCGGGGTTACTACGTCGAGGCGCTCCCAGGCCCTCGCGGGTGGAACGTCTGGCGCCCTGAGGAGGAGATCGCCCTTTGCGGCGTTTATTCCCTACGGGAAGCGCGAGACGTCATCGCTGACGACCTGGCCGAGAGCAGAGGAGGCCCGTTGCCCTGAGCCGTCTAGAACCGTCCCGAGACGGCATCCCTAGCCATCTCGGGACGGCCTGAGCCATGCCAGAACAGGACCCCCGCCACCATCGCCTGGCCGTGCTTCGCCAGCGGCTGGAGGCCTTGGGCATCGAGGTGAGCAGCCACCCGGTCGGGTCGTCGGAGCGGGATGCCCTGGCCGTCCGCTACGGGGAGCTGCTGGGGAAGGTGCTGGCCCTGGCCGAGGAGCTGGAGACGTCTTGAGTCGGCTTGAGATGGTGGTATGGTTGTACCAGCGATTAACCCCGGCGCCATTGGTAGCCGTGTTCGCTGTCAACTCAACATTCGCCCGGCCCCTGGCCGCTGCATACATGCCCACGCAAACCATCGAGGATGTCATTGAGAGCTGGATCGCTGACCGCCGCCTGTCACGCCGGCAAAAGGCTTTCCTGAACGAGGTCTACGACCGCCGCGAGGTGGCAGAGGCCGCCAGCTTCAACCTCTGCCCTCGTTTTGAGGCCACCGAGCTTGACGTCCCAGAGGCCACCTACTGGATTCAGTTGGTCGCCACGGTTCTCGACTTCGAGGACCCCAGAGAAGGCGTTGTCCGCTACGACGAAGTAACCCAGGAGCTGGAGGACTACGGCCACCTGTCGGACTAGATGGAGTGATGGTCAACGGGCCCCAGCTTCGGCTGGGGCTTTTTTGTGGTGGAGCTGGAGACGTCCTGAGTCGTCTTATGCGCCTATGCGCCTGGCCAGAATGTCGGCCCCTCTGCCGATCACATAGTTACGCGGCATGGCGCCGCCCCAGTGCTGACGGGCTTTCTACCCTATGCGTCTACAGGGCTGGACAGCATAACGGGCCTCAGATCGCTGCATCCGGCGTCTAAGTGTCAGATAGCGGCCCTGATTAGCGGTCTGGTTCGGTATAGAAACCGTGCGGGGCGTTCAGATGCAAGATCCCCGGCGGCCCGTGGGTGGAGGCGCAGGCGGCGCTGGATCGGGAGGTGCAACAAAAGCCCGGCGGCGGCCGGAACCAGCACACGCCTAAAGGGGGCCCCCCGATAGGCACGGCGACCGCAGATCAAAGGATTTCAAGGAAGCGGACCGCCTCTTTGGAAAGCCTACCAACTACCACAGCACCCGCGACGGAATCCGCCGGCGTCTTGAGCGTTACGCCGAGGACCCTGCCGCCTGCAAGGAACGCGGCACCAAGCCCGAGAAGGTTGAGCAGGCTCTAGCCCCTGAACCCCAGGCCGCCATCCTCCACGTCGTCGCCGTCGTCGTCGATCAGCAGCGGCTCCAGCGGCTGCAGGTGCGGCACGGGCGAGGGTGGCCCGTCGTCCGGTTCCGGCCGCTCCCAGTCGATCGCTAGGGCGATGGTGAGCCGCCCGGCACGGACGTCGAGGCTGAACACGGGCGGACAACTGCTGCCTCAGGGTGCCGGCACCTTCGCCCGATAAGTCGAAGAAGAACCCCGGAACACTTGGGGGAACCATTGCTCACACCCCCATGGTCGCCCTCGTCGATCACCGGAAACCAGGCCAGCCCATGCGGCACTTGGGCCTGAAGCTGCCCGAGGCGGTCTACGTCGAGCTGGAGGGCATCGCCAACGACATGCAGGTTCACCGCTCCCAGCTGGCCCGTCACCTGCTGCTCCGGGGCCTCGCCGCTGAACGGGCCGAGGGGCAGGAAGGTGGCTGATTCTCTTGAGGCCGTAGCACGCCTGTTCGGAACCGCTTGCGCCTATCTGAGCAGCGCGTAATACTCCGGGCATGGAAACAGCCATGCCCCCTCGCCCGCTAAGGGTTCGCGCCTTCCGGGTGAGCGATGAGCTCGACGATCACCTCCGTGCCGCTGCTCACCAGCGTGGCCTGACGATCTCCCAACTCATCAAACAGGCGATCTGCGCTCACCTTCCAGGGATCCCCCCAGAGGTCGCACGATGACCGTCTAGCGGCCAAAAAAAGACCCCGATTGCTCGGGGCCTGCCCTGAATAGGGTGTGCTGTTGAAATCCTTTCCGATCCCTTCGTTTCTCAGGCGGGTGGGGTCGGAACCACGAAACCCGTAGGTTCCATGATCTTTGCTAGATCTGCCGGGGGGCTAGCCCTGGCAGACGCCTATGCAGGCGAGCTTCTGCAGTGTAATCCAACTGCCTCCGCGCCACAAGCACCAGCGGTGGAGGTTCGCAGCCGCAAGGGGCTATGGGTAGCGGGCTACCGCCTGCTCCAGTTCCGCGACGACGGTCTGGCGACGGTCTACAGCGAGCGCACCGGCCGGACTGAACACCTGCCGCAACATCGCTGGCGCGACCCGCTCGAAGCCGCCCTGCTGGCCTCCCTCGCCGGGGGGGTGCAGTGATGGCGACCACGCTGATCACCGGCAGCGCCTGGGACGTTGCGCACGGCACTGAAACCACCGACGCACGGCACCTGGCCGAGTGGGTCAACGGGTCCGCCTGCCACCCGGCCCTGGCTGCCGCCAACGTCGTCACCCTCGCCGGTGCCGACGCTCTGCAGGCCCTCGCCGGCGATCGGCTGGAGCAGCTGGGCGGCCATGCCACCCAGTACGCCACCGGCGCCGTCTCCCGCCTGCTGCAGCCCCTTGAGGCCGTCGCCGCTGCTGGCGGCTGGTGGTGCTCCGGCCTCGACCCCTTGGCCGACTGGGCGCCCATGCAGTGGGGGTGCTTCAAGCCCGACGCGCCCCGGCAGAGCCGGAAGGACGGCCAGCTGGAGTGGAAGGGTTTCGGGGATCCAAAGCTCCAGAAGTACGAACACCCGCTCAAGGTTTCGGCCCGGTCGTTCTGGCTGCGGGTGCCCCGCGAGGTGGCCGAACGGATCGCGGCCCGCTACCGCCTAGAGCCGCCCGTGGCGGTGCTGATCGACCTGGACGGTGGCGCCGGTGCGTTCTGGCGCTGGTGGGCCTCAGAGCCCCGCCTGCCGCTGGTGGTCGTGG
>NZ_JAGQBM010000082.1:0-10906 GCF_024345635.1 Cyanobium sp. Lug-B | reverse complement strand
GGCCCGGCCCAGGGCGCCCCGCAGCACCGGCAGCACCGCCGCCGCAGGGGCCGGGCGCTCCGGCCCGGCCACGGTGTGGAGCGAGCGCTCGCCCCGGGCCAGGCGCTCCTCGGCCCGCCGCACCAGGTCGATCATCCGGTCGTAGCTCTGCTCGGCCGTCGCCCCGAAGGAGAACAGGCCGTGCTGCAGCAGCACCATGCCCTCAGGCTCATGGCCGCCGGCGGCCGCGGCCTCATAGGCCAGGGCCGCCGCCTTGGCCAGGGCGAAACCGGGCATGACGTAAGGCACCAGGGCCACCCGATCGCCGTACACCTCACGGCACACCTCGGCCGCATCGGGCTGGTCGGCCAGGGCCAGCAGGGCGATCGAGTGGGTGTGGTCGACGAAGGTGTGGGGCAGGAAGGCGTGCAGCAGCGCCTCCACCGAGGGGTTGGGGGCGGCCGGATCGATCAGGTTCTGGCGCTGGGCCGCCACCATCGCCTCATCGCTGAGGGACTCCAGGGCCCGCAGGGCCTGCAGGGGCTCCAGCCGCACCGCCGGATGGCCGGGCGGCTCGATCGTGCCCAGGTCCCAGCCCGATCCCTTGACGCACAGCACCCGGATCGGCTCGCCCAGCAACCCGTGCACGGTGGTCTTCACCGAGGTGTTGCCGCCGCCGTGCAGCACCAGCTCGGGGTCGGCCCCCAGCAGCCGGGCCGTGTAGGTGCGCAGGGCCAGGTCTTCGTTCACCCCCTGGGCGCCGTAGCGGGCGATCGCCTCGCGGGCGGCGGCATCCGACCAGCGATGTTGCACGGCCATGGGGCGAAACGGGGACTCTGGGGGGAGACTACGGGGAGCGATCCTCCAGGGGCTGCCCGTGTCCATCGACTGCCGCCGCAGGCGCCCGTGCTCCCGCCGCGGGGGCCTGCACCCATGGGCCAGCGGGGCGCTGCTGCCCCTGCTGCTGGCCATCGGGGCGGCAGTGGGGGTCGGTGTGGCGGCCCCCGCCCTGGCCGAGCAGCCGGTGCCCCCCCAGATCCCCCGCGACGGCTGGAAGGACTGTGAATACAACGACAAGCCCCTGGCCTGCGTCGATGAGCAGATCCCCGGCGGCCTCAAGATCCGCTGGAAGGACGGCCAGGGCATGACCTACCGGGAGGTGTCCGGCAAGGGCAAGGACGCCAGCGGCAGCGACCTGCTGCGGGACCGGCTGGGGGGGATCTGGCGCCGGGAGCTGTTCGTGCAGGGCAACATCACCCTCACCAACGAGGCCAACGGCAACCGGATCTTCGTGCCGCTGCGCTTCCCCTGCAAACCGCCCCTGAAGGGGGAGGTGGGCTACTGCCGCTACTGAGCCCGCCCGCCATGAGAGCGATTCTCGCCACCCCGGCCCTGGTGGACACGGAGCTGCCGGAGCCCGTCCCCGGCCCCCACGACCTGCTGGTGCGGATCGAGGCGGTGGCGGTGAACCCGATCGACACCAAGCTGCGGGCCGCCGTGGGCGTGGGGGATCCGCCCCGGCAGCTGGGCTGGGACGCCGCCGGGGTGGTGGCGGCGACCGGGGAGGGGGTGACCCGCTTCCGGGTGGGGGAGGCGGTGATGTTCGCCGGTGACGCGGGACGGGCCGGCTGCAACGCCGAAGCCGTGCTGGTGGACGAGCGGCTGGTGGGCCGCAGACCGGCGCGACTTTCCTGGGCGGAGGCCGCCGCCGTGCCGCTCACGGGGCTGACGGCCTGGGAGGCCCTGTTCGAGCGGCTCGACCTTGATCCAGCCGGTGGCACTGGGCGGGGCCGCAGTCTGTTGATCCTCGGCGGCGCCGGCGGGGTGGGCTCGATCGCCATCCAGCTGGCCCGCCGGGCCGGGGCGGTGGTGATCGCCAGCGCCTCGCGGCCGGAGAGTGCCGCCTGGGTGCGGGCGCTGGGGGCCGACCACGTCGTCGACCACCACCGGCCCCTGACCCCCCAGCTGACCGCCCTGGGCTTCGCGGCGGTGGATCGGATCGCCAACTTCAGCGACACCGACGCCTACTGGGAGGTGATGGCCGAGCTCATCGCGCCGCTGGGCTCGATCGTGGCGATCGTGGGCAACCGCCGCCCCCTCGACCTCAATCGGCTCAAGGCCAAGAGCGTGACGTTCGCCTGGGAGTTCATGTTCAGCCGCTCCCAGTTCCAGACCGCCGACATGGGGCGGCAGGGGGAGATCCTCGATCAGCTGGCCGAGCTGTTCGACCGGGGGGAGCTGCGCCCCACCCTGGCCCGCACCCTGAGCCCCATCAACGCCGCCAACCTGGAGCTGGCCCACGCCCAGCTGGCCTCCGGGAGCACGATCGGCAAGATCGCGCTGGTGGGCTGGGGCTGAAGGCTGGCTCGGGCCCATGGCGCTTGGCCCCACCGGCGCTTCTACCTCAGGCACCTGGTAGCCATCGATGGCGTGGTCGAGCTAAAATCGAAAGGCATAGGTGGGGTTACAGCACGGCTGGCCCGCGAAATCCTTTCTCTGGGACCGCCTCTGGTGGCGCCTATGCACTCCATTCAACTTTCAGCCAAGGTGCTCCAGAAAGGTATAAGCGGGGATCTCCTGGTTCAACGCTCGCAGCTCATCTTTTGAATCAAGCCTCAGAACTTTCTTCACCAGCTTTATTCTCTTTGCCGCCTCATTTTTTGGCCCCAGCGACTTGTTCCAATACCATGTATGCATGAATCGAAAGCGTTGAGGCGTGACGGCATGGTCCACGATCCATTGCCCGAAGCCTTCCTTAATTCCAAGCTTTCCGCTGACGAGGTCTCCACCTAACCCGAACTCCGTCGTGGGTGTATGGATATTGCTCCAACGGGTCACGGCGAACATACCGGCGTGATGACACAAGGTGAACGTGTGCTGCTGATCCCCAAGAGGTGTTCGGTAGCCCTGCTCGTAACTAAATCGCAACCTGGGGTACGGCTTGCTCTTGGCCTCCCTGGCTGGACCTCTCACCTCCAGCCAGGGAGGCGAAGCAGGCAAACTCCTGCTGCGCTTCAACTGCTGGAAGGACTGGGCCTTCCTGGTCATCAGAAACTCTGCGTGGGCCAACGGGCTGCCAAGAGTGACCAGATCGGTCACCAGCCATGGCTGGGTGTTGACTCGCATACCCTTCCAGGCTTCATGCTGAAGCCACTGGGCCTGACGCAAATCCTCGAGATTCTCAGCGGCTGCTTTCTCGACACGGCGCAGGCTATGAAACGGCCCTTCGCCGTTGGCCCGTCGGCGCAAGCTGGGCCTCAGATGAATGGAATTCATTTTTGCCCAGGCATGGGTGAGGATGTCATAGGCAATGACAGATCCCAGACTATGACCCACCAGCACAATGCGATCGTAACGCCCAGAATCGTGAATCCTTTCCAGCAACTCAACCCCTTCTGCACGAATGGCCTGACGGTGAGCAATGTTTGCAGGATGAGGCTGGAGATAGCGAGCCGCATCACCAAGGTAGTTGATCGCCAAAGAAAGACCTAGTTTTTGCCAGATGATCTTCACCAGAATAACGAGAAGAGGCAGGGAAACCAACCACAAAATCCAGGCCGACCAGCCCGTTCTTAAGACCGTGCCAATCACCATCAGAATGCCAATCAGAAGAACGATCCATGCAAACAACCACAGCGGCAAGATCGCCTTAGGCACGTTCCACGACCACGTCTCCCTCAAGCTGGGGACAGCAGTGCCTTTGACCCGCTCTCGCCTCAGTGGCCACCGCAACAGCAGACCAGCAAGCCAGCTGGCGAGCTGATCAAGCGTTGTATCTCGGATGATATGGGCCCAATAGATCTCGAAGACATCAGTGGTTGGACGTTGTTTATCAGAATTCAGCGTGGCCATGCGCAGCTCAAAGGACTGAGATAGTCGGTCTGGCTTGATCCATGAGAAGGCTTTTTTGTTTCCGAGTACACCGCTGCCAAGAAAGCTGTGCAGCATTTCTCCAGGTTGCTGCTCTCCGATTCCGTGAATCAGAACGACTGCCTGGCGAGGGTTCTCACAACGATTGCGTATCTGTCGATCCATTCGTTCCAGATTTTCCTTACGCCGCTGCCAGTATTGAGAGACAGCCTGCAGACAGCCCTCAGGGATTCCGGTTTCCCTGATGGTTAGGAAACAACGTTTAGGATCACTCGAGTCACTGAGCGCAATGCTGAGGTGAGTCTGACCATTCTCAGGCCAGCCAGAGATGCCATCCACCAGAAAAGTCACCTCTGCCATGTCCTGACAAGTCAGCAGAATCGCCTCACGCCAAGGTCCGGATTCATTGCAGAGAGTGATTCGGGAATCAGGCTGGAGGCGGATCTGTGATGCTGGCCCGAGCCACGATCGCTGGCCTTTCTCTCGCCAAATAACATCCCATGCATGTGCCCGCGTGAGACTTAAATGAATCGATACGCTGATGCTAGTTTGATGGTCATTCGCTTGATGGTAATTCGCCACTCGCCATCCCATGGCTTTGGGGACAGCATAAGCCGCCCCGTGGAAATACAACGATCCTTGAAAAAATTCAACGCGATGAGCTTACGAATACTGATGCAGCCAGTTCTCTACGTCCTGCCCCAGGAACATCTCGAGGCTGGACCTATCCCAGTCGTGCCACCAGCACCCGGTGGCGGGGGTCGCAGGCCTGCCGGCGCACGTTGCCGAAGCCGGCCTGCTCCAGGGCCCGGGGCAGATCGAGGCTGAAGTACTCCTCCAGGTAGGGCTCGGTGCTCTTGAGCAGGGTGGCGATCGGCGCCGGCAGGCGGCGGATCACGGCCGAATCGGGGTCCTGATCCACCAGGGCCACCACCCCACCGGGCCGCAGCAGCCGGGCCGTCTCCCGCAGCACCGCCCGGGTGGCGTCGGCCGGCAGCTCGTGGCAGACGAACTGCAGGGTGATCAGATCGACGCTGGCCGCCGTCAGGCCGCTGGCCTCGGCGGCGGCGTGGTGCCAGCGGCGGATCCGCCCCTCTGGATCGCGGACCCGCGCCACCGCCAGCATCTGGGGGGAGAGATCGAGCCCTTCGACGGCCACATCGGTGCCCTCACGCCGGTCCAGCCAGTCCTTGAGGGCCAGGGTGCCGACGCCCACCGAGCAGCCGATGTCGAGGGCGGTGCGCACCGGCCCGCTGAGGCTGGGCGCGATCGCCGCGAAGATCGCGTCCCTCAGCCGGCGCTGGGCCTCCTGGGGCTCGAGCGTCTCCCCCGGCCACACCCGCAGGGCCATGGCATCGGTGGCCTGCTCCGCCTCGCCGGCCGCCGCCCAGCAGAGGTTGCCCTCCTGGTAGGCGTGGAAGCGGGCCCGGTAGTAGGGCGGCGCCTGGGTGGCCGCCTCGGTGCTGCTGGCCAGCAGCGGCTCGGCCTGCCGCACCAGCTCCTCGCGCCGGGCCCGCCAGGCGATGCCGCGGCGCTCGGCGGTGCGGATGATCAGCTGGCGGGCCTGGAGAAACAGCAGGCGCCGCAGCGGCTCGACGGCCAGCAGCCGGTCGATCAGCCAGCCGAGGGGATGGCGCGAGGCCACCCAGTTGGGGGGCGGGGCCGGGGAGGCGGGGGTCAGGGCCGGAGCGACGGGCTGGGCCTGGGCCATGGACGGCGGAGCGGCGGCGACTCAGTCTGACGGCGCTGCGGGGCCCGGAGCCGGGCGCAACCGCAGCGAGGCGGCGAAGCCCGCCAGGGCCGCACCCAGCCAGATCCAGCCGTGCAGGCTGAAGCTCATCACTCCGCCCAGGAAGGCATTGACGTTGCACCCCGACGCCAGCAGGCCCCCGTAGCCCATCAGCAGGCCACCGAAACCGCGCCGGGCCAGGTCCGGCAGGCGTTCCAGCCGCTCGCCGCGCCAGCGGAAGCGGCCCTGCCCGATGGCGGTGGCGACGGCGCCGTAGAGCAGGCCCAGATCGACGAGCACGGCGTCGTTGAACAGCCAGGCCTCCGGTCCCGTCAGCAGGGCCTGGCCCCGGGGGCTGGACCAGAACAGGCTGCCGCCGGGATCCCAGCCCAGGGCCTGGGCGGCGTGGGCGCCACTGAGGGCCAGGCCCCAAAGCACCTTCCATGGCTCGGCCGTCACCAGCAGCAGACCCGTGGCCAGCAGGGCGACGGCGATGGCGCCGCCGTAGGGGCCGCGGCCCTCGCCATGCCACGGCACCTGACCGCTCCAGCGCGACAGCACCAGGGTGAGGACGGCGATGAACGCGAGCTGGAAGGTCAGGGCGCCCAGCAGGCCGAACCAGTCGAGGCTGACCGGGGACGGCAGGCGCGGCAGGGGCAGGGCCGCCAGCTGGGGGGCGTGCAGGGTGCCGAGGAAGGCACCGGCGACCAGCCCGACCAGGGCGGCCAGCACGCCGGCGCCGCCGCGGGAGGTGGCCGCCAGGGTGCCGCAGCCGCAGGCCCGGGCCCGCTCCATACCGATGCCGAACAGGAAGGCCCCCGCCAGGAACGGCAGGGAGAGGGGAGTCGCCAGCAGCTTCGGCCGCAGGCCGGTGAGGGGCTCGGCGGCGAGCACCAGGGCCATGGCCATCACCAGCAGCGCCGCCAGCAGCAGCTGGGCGAAGACCGATCCCGCATCCCGCCGCTGCAGCAGCCGGCGGTAGCCGGAGGCGAAGCCGAACCGGGAGCGGACCAGGACATGGCCGAGGCCGCAGCCCAGCCCCCAGACCAGGGCCGAGGACGGCTGCCGGATCGCCAGGGCCGCAGCCACCGCCACGGCGGGGGCCACGGCCAGCGCCGGGGAAAGCGGCTGTTTCAACGCTTCTTCGTCCGGGCGGCGGGGGGTGAGCTGTCGGCGCCGGTGTCGCAGGCCAGGGCGATGGCCGGGGTGAGCAACAGCAGCGGCAACAGGCTGGCCAGCACCCAGACACGGGCGCGGGAGAGGGTCTTGGCCATGGCGGCGGGAAGGGGAAATGGACGTGGGGATCAGCGCAGACTCACCTGCTGGGCCGGGCTGCCCTCGGGCCCCACGGCGATCGGCAGATTGGTGGCGCTGTATTCGGTCCAGGAGCCCTCATAGATCCGCACGTTGGGGTACTTGAGGAGATGCCGGAGAGCCAGAAACTGCAGGCTGGCCTCCCGGCCGGTGCTGCAGGAGACGATGATCTTCTTGTCGGGAGTGATGCCGCGGCTGACGAGGAGGGCCCGGATCTCTTCGAGGGATTTCAGCTTGTGGGCATTCTTCTTGGACGCATCGGCGTTGTTCGCTTCGGTGAATGACTGCCAGGGGATGTTCCGGGCCCCGGGGATGTGACCGTTGCGAATGAAGGTCTGGTCGGTGCCCTCGAACTGGGCCTTGGGACGGGGGTCGATGATCACCACGTCCTTGCGTCCGATCAGGGGCTTCAGCTCATCGAGCGTGATGGCCAGTCCCTGGACCGTGGTGGGACGGAAGCTGCCGGCCTGGAAGCTGGGGAAGGCCTTGGTGGTGCTCTGGCCGGCCGCCTTGTAGCCGCTGAGGCCACCATCGACGATCGCCACCTGGCGCACGCCGCTCTTCTCCAGGATGTAGGCGGCCAGAGCGGTGCCGAGGACGTCATTGCCGTCGGAGTAGACGAGCACCGAATCCCGGTTGGAGATGCCCGCCTGGCTCAGGAGGCCCGCCAGCTTGGTGGGAGTCCAGATCTGGAACGGCAGACGGCCGTTGGGGCCCCGGAAGGCCTGCTCGGAGAGATGGACGGCTCCGGGAATGTGGCCGCCGACGTAGGAGAGCGGCGGGACCGGGCGGACGTCGAGCACCTTCCAGCGGCCCGAACGGGCGGCGGCGGCGGCCTCTTCAGGGGAGAGCACCTGGAGCGTGGTGCCGCCGGCGGCCAGGGTGCTGAAGGCGGCGCTGGCCTGGGAGGGGGCGGCGGCCAGAGCCCGGGTGATCGGCGCTTCAGCGAAGGCGAAGCCGGTGGCCGCCAGGGCGGTGGCGGCACCGGCCGCCACCGAGAGGAACAGGCGCCGGCTGGGACAGGAGATCCGGGAAAACATTGAACGGAACAACGACCGATGTACCGATGTTTAGGCGATGGCGGGGCTGGGCCCCTGTGTGTTGAACCACAGGGGGGTGTGCCTTCGGAATCGGGGTACGGTTGCCCTGCTGCCGTGATGAACAGGCCATGAACTGGCGTCCCCGTCTGCTGGCCCTCTCCACCTCCCTGCTGGTGGGAGCCGGCGCCCTGGTCGGCGGGGCCGCCCTGGCCACCCCGGCCGGATCGCTGCTCAAGGGCCTGGCGCTGCCGCTGCCCAAACCGGCGGCCAGCCTGTTCGCCGCCAACGCCATCGGCCAGACCAGCCTCAATGCCCAGCTGCCCGGCAAGCCGGACGAGCTGCTCGCCAAGGTGAAGGCGTCGCTCGCCAAGCAGGGCTACAGCGAGCGCACGGTCAACACCGTGGTCGGCCCCTGGGGCTTCAACCTGGTGCTGGATCCCCCGGCGGGCACCAAGGTGGACGGTACCGCCGCAGGCAAGGCCGCCGCCCTGGTGCTGCAGGCCACCGCCATCGGCCCCAACCAGCTCAACCTCAACGTCCGCTTCGAAGGGCTCTGAGGGTCGACGACCAGGGTCACCCCATGGACAGCCAACCGGCCCCCAGCTGGTGGGCCCGTCACTGGAAGTGGCTGGTACCGGCCGGCTGCCTCACCGGCCTGGCCGGCGTGGCCGGCTTCATCGCCCTGATCGTCAGCCTCGTGTTCGGGCTGCTCAAATCAACCACGCCCTACAAGGAGGCCCTGGCCAGGGCCCAGCGGGATCCGGTGGTGATCGGCCGGCTGGGCACACCGATCCAGGGGGGCTTCCTCGTCTCCGGCAACGTCAGCCTCTCGGGTGGCACGGGCGAGGCCCGGCTGGCCATTCCCCTGCAGGGATCCCGGAGCAGCGGCACCCTCTACGTGGAGGCCCGCCAGAAGGCCGGCAGCTGGACCTACTCCACCCTGACGGTCCGGCCGGATGGCCCTGGCGAACCCATCAGCCTGCTGCGGCCCTCGCTCTGAACCGAACCCCTGGTGGCGGCAGCGTTCCGCGGCTCAGCCCGCGGCCACCGGGTCGGCATAGAGGGCCTGCAGCCCTTCCTCGCTAGCCGGCGCCACGCCCCGCTCGGTGATCAGGGCCGTCACCAGCCGGGCGGGGGTGACGTCAAAGGCGGGGTTGAAGCCGTCGCTGCCGTCGGGCACCAGCTGCACGCTGGTGGGCTCCCCGGCCGCGGGCTTGCCGGCGATGCGGGTCACCTCCAGGGGGGAGCGGGCCTCGATCGGGATCTCCTTCACCCCGTCGCCGATCGACCAGTCGATGGTGGAGGCGGGCAGGGCCACGTAGAAGGGCACGCCGTTGTCGTGGGCGGCCAGGGCCTTGAGATAGGTGCCGATCTTGTTGCAGACATCGCCCGTGCGGGTGGTGCGGTCGGTGCCGACGATCACCGCATCCACCTGACCGTGCTGCATCAGGTGCCCGCCGGCGTTGTCGACGATCACGGTGTGGGGCACCCCCTCGCGGCCCAGCTCGAAGGCCGTCAGGCTGGCCCCCTGGTTGCGGGGACGGGTCTCATCGACCCAGACGTGGATCGGCAGGCCGGAGCGGTGCGCCTTGTAGATCGGCGCCAGGGCCGTGCCCCAGTCGACCGTGGCCAGCCAGCCGGCATTGCAGTGGGTGAGCACGTTCAGGGGCTGGCCGCGGCGCTCCTCGGGGCGGCGGGCGGCAATCTCCTGGAACAGGCGCAGGCCGTGGTCGCCGATCGCCTCGCACATGGCCACGTCCTCCTCGGCGATGGCGGCCGCCTCGGCCCCGGCCGCCCCGGCGCGCTGCTCCGGCGCCAGGGGCAGCACGGCGGCCCGCACCCGCTCCAGGGCCCAGCGCAGGTTGATGGCGGTGGGCCGGGTGGCATCGAGGCGCGCGAAGGCCGCGGCCAGGGAGGCATCGGAGGGATCGGCCTGCAGGGCCAGCATCAGCCCGTAGGCCCCGGTGACACCGATCAGGGGAGCCCCCCGCACCACCATGGTGACGATCGCCTCGGCCGCCTCCTCGACGCTGGTGAGCGAGCGGGTGACGAAGCGGTGCGGCAGCAGGGTCTGGTCGATGACGCCCACCGAGCGCCCGCCCTCCTCCAGCCAGATGGTGCGCCAGGGCCTGCCGTCGATGTTCATCAGGAAGAAGGGGTCATGGGGACCCGGGGGTCATGGGGACGCAGGGGGCGCCGGTGTTGATTTTCCGCCATCACCGGGCCGGCGCAGCAGGGTGTCGGTGAGGCGCCGGAAGCGGGCGGGCTCGAGATCCCCGAGGGCCTCGCCGCGGCGGCTGCGCCAGGCGTTCCAGCCCAGCAGCGGCACCAGCCGGTTGTGGCCAGCCAGATCCAGGGGCGACGCCAGGGGCGCCACCGGTCGGGGCGGCGGCAGCGGCCCGCGGCGGGCCTCCAGCACCGCGGCGATGGCGATCAGATCCTCGTCCCGGCCGCCGGCGCCGAGGACCTCCAGGCCCACGGGCAGGCCGCGGCCATCGACGCCCACCGGCAGGGCGACGGCCGGCAGGCCGCTGGTGCTGCTCACCATGCAGGTGATGGCGGGGGAGGGCTCGCGCTGGGCGCCGCCGCGACGGTCGCTCAGCAGCAGCAGAGCATCGAGGCGCCCGGCCACCAGGGCCTGCTCCAGCCGCCGGCGGTTGGCGTCCATCCGCCGGCGCGCCCGCGCCTCCGCCGCCGGATCGCTGGCCATCAGCCCACGGCATTCGGCCGGGGTCCACTCCGGCGGCAGGCGGCCGGAGCCGCAGATGTCGTCCCAGTTGCGCCGGCTGCCGGGGTAGCGGGCCAGCTGGGCATCGATGCGGCGCCCCGAGCCCTTGACGAAGTCCGCACCGAGCCGGGTGTCGAGCCCCGGCACCACCAGCGCCTCGACCACCTCCGCTCCGGCCGCCCGCAGCAGCGCCACGGCCTGCCGCAGGGCCGTCGCCGCCGCTGCGGTGGTGGGTGCCAGGTCCTG
>NZ_JAGQBM010000081.1:0-11595 GCF_024345635.1 Cyanobium sp. Lug-B | reverse complement strand
CTCCGCCGCCGCGGGGCTGGCGGCCGCCGCCGGGTCCAGGTTGTGCCAGGTGGCCGTGGCGGCGCACTGCAGGCGGATCGGGGCCGCGGCCGCGCCCTGGTGAGCGGTGGGATCCGCCGGGCCCCGGCGGGGCGGTGGATCCTGCAGATGGCGGCGAAAGAAGGCCAGCAGCTCGCGGTCAAGCCCCCCGCCCCAGTCGAGATGGCTCCAGGCGCCGATGACCAGCTCGGGGTCGCCCCCGGCGCCGCGGGCCCGCTGCCAGAGGTCGAGCACGCCCCTCAGATGGGGATCGTGCCAGCCGCCGACCAGCAGCAGGGGCCGCCGCAGCAGGGCCGGCGCCACGGGGTGGACCGTCCAGCCCTCGGGACCGGCGGGGTCGCGCCGCAGCCAGCCCAGGCCCATGCCACGGGGATCGTGGCGTTCCAGCAGGGCCAGTCCCTCCTCGGTGAAGTCCCCGTGCTGGAGGCTGCGGCGGATCTCGCGCCAGCCGGCCCCGTCGCCCCGGCGCCGGCAGCCCTCCGCCGCCAGCTGCAGGGCCCAGCCCAGGCCCAGGGCCCACCAGTGGGCTCCCCCCTCACTGGCCCAGTGGAGTCGTTCATCGAGGCCGCACAGGGCCGGGGCGAGGCAGTCCGGCAGGGCGTCGTCGTTGCCGGCCTCGCCGCCGGCGTTGAGCAGCTGGGTCAGGCCCTGGTAGGAGAAGCCGTAGGTGCCCACCCGGCCGTTGCTGCCCTCGAGGCTCCGGGCCCAGCGGATCGTGGCGTCCCCGTCGGCCGCCTCCTGGGCGAAGCCGCCGAAGTCACCCTCCGAGGCACCGCGGCCCCGCACGTCCTGCACCACCACCAGAAAGCCATGGCTGGCGTACCAGCTGGGGTGGGCGTAGGTCACGGTGGAGGCGATCGCCCGCCCGTAGGGCTGGCGCATCACCAGCACCGGCCAGGGACCCTCCCCGTCGGGATGCCAGAGCCGGCTCATCAGCCGGACCCCATCCGCCAGCTGCAGGGTGGCGTCCCGGGTCCGGACCACGGGCTTCAGAACACCGTGGAGCAGTGCAGGCCGATGACGTAGGTGGCCAGCACCTCCGCATCCATGGGACTGAGGCCGCGGCTGCTGGCCAGGCTGGCGATCGACGCCTTCGATGTGGCCGAGACGCCCTGGGCGTTCAGCTGGCGGAACTGCTGGCAGAGACTCTGGGCCAGTGCGGGGTTCTGCTTCACCGATTCCAGCAGGGCGGACTGGGCCCGCACGCCGGGAACGGCAACCGCGCCCAGACAGGCGACGCCGAGAAGGGCGGTGAAGCAGCGGCGAAGACGGGTGCTCGAGCGGGTGATCAGGGTGTGGCGGCGGTCGTCGCGATGGGGGTGGTTCGTGGCTCTGGGGGGAGAAAGGCGGGTTGTTCGGGGCATCGCTGCCTCCGTCCGTTTTCCCTATTCCAGTCACCCGTGCCGGGGCGGCGCAGGAGCGGAGGGTCAGTTCGGGGAGCGACCGGAGGCCTGCCGGGCCCGGCGGACCCAGGACAGGACCAGCGGCAGGTCGACCGGGGGGACGGCCGAGCCGGTGAGACGGCGCTGCAGCCGGCCCAGCTGCTGCTGCAGCTGCGGCGGATCGGCGGCGGCGAGACCGGCCGGGCTGGCGATGCCCCCATGCAGCAGAAGGGCCGCCTCCTCGGGGGCGAGGCCCACGGCGCTCACCAGCCGGGCCTGGCCGCGCAGAAGAATCAGGCGGGCCTCGCTGGCCTCCCCGGAGGCGGCCAGGTGGCGCAGGCGGGCATCATCCAGACCGGCCAGCTCCTCCCAGCTGTCAATGCCCGCCCGGCGCAGTCGCTGCGCTTCGCGCTTCAGGTGGGGCGCCGGCCGGAACGGGTGGACCACAGGGGTTCAGGCGGCGTCGCCGGGGCGGACAGCCGCCAGATTCCGGGTGGTTTCGGCCAGCACCACGGGCCGGGCCAGCCCCGGCTCGACGGCCTCGACCCGGCGCAGCCGCACCCGCACCGTGCCGCCGCTGCCGCGCCCGCCCCCGCGCAGGTTGCGGGCCACCTGCTCAAGGGTGGGGGCCACCGCCTCACCCTCGAGGCTCGCCGGGGCGGCGGCGATGACCAGATCGGTGCCGTTGTCGAACACGACCGGCACCTGGACCGCCCCCGGCACGCTCACCCGGGGGTTGTAGCTGATGGCGAAGGCGAGGCAGGAGAGCGACAGCAGCACCGTGAAGCTGGTGATCCCCACGAGGCGGAAGCGGATGCCCCAGCGGGCGAGGAAGCCGGCGATGGTGAGCACCGCCAGCACCCCGCTGGCGGCACCCAGCCAGGTACCGGCCACGAACAGGATCGGATCAGCGGCCATGGGGCTGGGGAGGGCGTGACAAGCCCCCTATATTGCGGCCGCCCATGGACGGCAACCGACCCCGGTGGATGCGATGGAAGCCTGACAGTCGGCCCTGGCCCGCCCGCCGACGTGTGTGGAAGGGGCTTCTCGTCGTCGGTTTCCTGGGGGCGGGGCTGGGGGTCGGGGTCTTCTGGTTCGATCGCATCGTCGCCGGTCTGTACGGCCGTTTCCGGCCCACCCTGGAGCGCCAGGTGGGCAGGGCGATGGGCCGCCCCCTGCAGCTGGGCCCCTACCGGGGTCTGAAGCCCGACGGGCTCTGGATCGGCCCCAGCCGGTTCCTCCCCGGCTCCAGGGACGCCTCCACGGTGTCGGTCGAGGGAGTGCGGGTGCGCCTCGACCCGCTGGCCAGCCTGGCCCTGCGTGGGTTCGCGCTCGACCTGGGCTTCGAGCGGGCCCGGGCGGAGCTGCGCCGCAACGCCAGCGGCCAGTTCTGGGTGCTCGGCTCGGTTCCCCCAGGGCGGGAGCCACCGCGCATCGACCTGCGTCTGGGTCTGCTTCAGCCCGCCGACCTGCGGGTGCGGGGCGCCGGAGCGACGTCCCTGCCCCTCGACCTGAGGCTCTCGGGCCAGGTGGCCCTGCGCCTGCACCGCCGCGAGATCGACCTGGGCCTGCGCCTGACGCCCCCCGCCGGCGAGCGGGGCGGCTCGCTGCGGCTGGATGGGGAGGGCCAGTGGCAGAAGCAGCACTGGCAGGGCCGGCTGACCGCCCGCCGCCTGCCGCTGGCCCTGATGCGGCCGCTGCTGCCGGCGGGGGATCGGGTCGGGGGCAGCCTCGCCGGGGAGGCCGACGGACGGGTGGGGCTGCGGATCCGGCGGGGTCTGGCCCGCTGCGAGGGGGGTCTGGAGCTGCGGGACGTGCGCTGGCGCCTGGGAACCGGCGCCACGCCGCTGACGGCGGAGCGGCTGCCCCTCTCCTGCCGTGACCGGGCCCTGATCCTGCCCGCCAGCGTCTGGCGGTTCGGCCCCTGGGGCGGCCGCCTGACGGCCAGGGCCGATGCGGACCGCCGCCTGGCGGTCCAGCTCGAAGCCCAGCCGCCGCCCCGCCATCCGCTCGGACGCCAGCCCATCCAGGCCGATCTGCAGGGGAGCTGGGGGGAGGGCCTGCTGCGCCTCACCCGGCTCGATGGCCGGTTGGGGGGCTCCAGCGTGCGGGCCAGCGGCAGCATCGGCCGCTCCCTGGCCCTGGAGGCCCGCTGGCGCCTCGATCCCGACGACTTCGCCGCCGCCTCCCGCCTGCCGGTGTGGGCGCGCCAGCCCCTGGCCGGTCGCCTGCGGGCGGACGGCCGGCTGGCGACGCCGCGTCTGCGGGTGGAGACGGGCCAGGCCTCCCAGCGCCTCCTGGGGCCCTGGCAGGCGGCACTGGTGTGGAGCGACCGGGTGCTGCGGCTGGAGCGCTTCGGCGCCGATCGTCTCGCGGCCACGGCCCGCCTGCCGCTGGCCTTCCAGGCGGGCAAGGGCCTGGTGGCCGGTCCGCTGCAGGCCCGGGTGGAGGTGCGCAACTACCCCCTGTCCCGCCTGGACCCGCTGCTGGGCACCACCCTCCAGGGCCAGCTGGATGCGGAGGGGACCATCGCCGGCCCTCTGGCGGAGCTGCGTCCCGACCTGCAGCTGCGCCTGCAGCAGCCCGGTGCCGGCCCCCTGCTGCTGCGGGAGACCTGGCGCGGCCGCCTGCGCGACCGATCCCTCGACCTCACCACCGTGGCCCCGACGCCGGACGGCCGCCTCACCGCCCTGCTCGACCGCCGCTGGCAGCCGGTGCGGGCCGCCATCGAACGGAACGGCGGTGTGTTCACCCTGGAGGGCCGGCCGGCGAACTACCGCTGGCTGGCCCGCGCCTTCCCCCTGCGCGGCCTGGCGGTGGCCACCGGCCCGCAGCGCCGCCTGCGTCCCCTGCAGGGGGACCTCAGCGGCAGCGGACGGCTGGGGCTGCAGCCGCTCGGTTTCGATGGCCGCGTGGAGCTGCTCTCGCCTGAGTTCCTGGGGGTCGGAGGACGGCGGATCCAGGCCGACGTGCAGTACGACGAACGCCGCTACCAGGTCAAGGGCGTGATCGAGCCCCTGGGCCAGGGCACGATCGCCGCCACGGTGTCCGGCCGCTGGCGGGGCCCGTTCCGGGCCCGCTTCGAAGCGCGTCAGCTCTCCACGCTCCTGTTTCGCCAGTTCACCGACGCCTGGCCGATCTGGCGCGGCGCGCCGGCCCCGGCCCGCGGGCGGGCCAGTGACCTGGGCACCCTGGTGGTCGACACCATGGCCGGCACGGTCGCCGACCAGCTGCGCGCCCTGGCCGAGGCCGAGGAGCGGGTCGCCGCCCGGGAGCAGGAGGCCAGCCGGGCCAGCCGGGCCGAGAAGCTGGAACGGCTGCAGGCCCGGATCGATGCCGATCTGGTGCTCAGCGGCCCGGACTTCGCCCGCACCCGGGCCGACCTGCGGGCCACCGGCCACCTTTGGTTCAACCAGGGCGACCGGGCCCAGGCCCTCGCCGGCAAGCCCTTCGAGGTGCGGCTGGAGGGGCCGCTCAGCGGCGGCAGCGGTCGCTTCAGCCTCGCCGACCTGCCCCTCTCCCTGCTGGCCCTGCTCACGCCACTGCCGGACAACCTGCGCGGCAGCCTGGCCGCAAAGGGGCGCTACCGGCTGGGCGGCCCCCGTCCCGAGCTGGCCCTCGACCTGGCGCTGGTGGAAGGGCGCCTCGGGGAGCAGGCACTGGAGCTGGAGCGGGGGCGGGTGGAGCTGAGGGACGAAGGGATCGTCCTGGATCTGGCCCTGCGGGCCGAGGGGGCCTCCCGCAGCGTCGACCTGGCGGGCACGATCCCGCTGGTGGCCTCCCAGCAGGGGCTGGAGCTGCGCCTCGCCACCCGGGGCGATGGGCTCCGCTTCCTCACCCGCCTGGGGGGGCAGGCCTTCGAGTGGCAGGAGGGCGGCGCCGACCTGCAGCTGCTGGTGCGCGGCAGCCTCGACGACCCGATCGCCAACGGCTTCCTGCGGCTGCGGGAGCTCCGCTGCCGCTTCATCGGCCAGGAGGTGCGGGAGGTGGACGCCACGATCCTGTTCGACTTCGAGCAGCTGGTGGTGCAGGAGTTCCGCGCCCGGGTGGGGCCCCAGGGGCTGGTGGGCGGCGAGGGCCGCCTGGGGCTGTTCCGGCCCCTCGCCCAGGACCGGACCCTGGTGATGAAGCTGGAGCAGGTGCCGTTCAAGGTGCCGCGGCTGGCGGCGGTGGGGGATGGCCAGCTGCATCTGAGCGGCAGCCTGCTGGCCCCGGTGCTCGGAGGCAACGTGGCGATCAGCCGCGGCACCATCAACGTCCAGCCGGGCCAGCTGGCGGCCAGCGAGCCCGTGTCCGATCAGCCGGTCCAGCCGCGCACCATGCCCGAGCTGCTGGAGTCGAAGTGGAACTTCCAGCAGCCCCTGGTGCTGCTGGGCCCCGATGTGGAGTCCACCACCGCCGAAGCCCTGCGCTCCTCGGTGCCCCGTTTCCCCTACCTGGCCTTCGAGGACATGATCCTGCGGCTGGGGCCCGATCTGCGGGTGGTGATCCCCAACATCGCCAACTTCACCACCGCCGGTCAGCTGCGGATCGCCGGCCGCCTGGATCCCTCCCTGCGGGCCTCCGGGGTGGTGCGGCTGCTGGGGGGACGGCTGAACCTGTTCACCACCAGCTTCAGCCTCGACCCCGACGCCCCCAACGTGGCGGTCTTCACCCCCTCTCTGGGGCTGGTGCCCTACCTCGACATCGCCCTGCGCACCCGCATCTCCGACAGCCTCAGCGTGCTGTCACCGTCCGGGGTGGGGGACGTGGGCCCCTCGGTGCAGAACGCCCCCAACCAGGCCGGTCTCTCGGCCCTCAACCAGCTGAACCTGATCCTGGTGGTGGTATCGGTGAGCGGTCCGGCCGACCGCATCGTCGAGAACCTCAAGCTGCGCAGCAGCCCGCCCCTGCCGCAGGAGCGGCTGGTGGCCCTGATCGGCGGCAACTCCCTGGCGGGTCTGAGCGGCGGCGGGGCCGGGGCCGCCCTGGCCACGGTGGTGGGCCAGACCCTTCTCTCGCCGCTGCTGTCGTCCCTGAGCGATGCCTTCGGCCAGCGGGTGAGTCTGGCCCTCTATCCCACCTACGTGAACCAGGCGATCGACACCCAGCAGGAGGGCACCACCCGGCGGCGGGTGCCGCCCCAGCTGGTGCTCGGCGCCGAGATCGGGGTGGACATCACCAACCGCTTCAGCATGTCGGTGCTGGCGGCCCCGAACCGCTCCGATGTCCCTCCCCAGGTGACCCTCACCTACAAGGCCTCCGACACCTTCAACCTGCAGACCTCCGTCGACACCGAGGGGGCCTGGCAATCGCTGCTGCAGGTGTTCCTGCGCTTCTGAGGGACGGCGGGTGCTCCGCTGGGTAGGGTGCGGCGATGGCGTCGTCCCGCGAACGACCTCCCGGTGAGGCCCAGCTGATCGGCATCGATCTGGGGGGCACGGCCATCAAGCTGGCCCGCTGCGACCAGCAGGGCACCGTGCTCGCCGAGGCCGAGGTGCCCACGCCCCAGCCGGCGGTGCCGGGGGCGGTCTGCATGGCCCTGGCCGAGGCGGTCGATGCGATCGACCCCGACCGCCTCGCCGACCGGGTCGGCATCGGCCTGCCGGGACCCTGCGACGCGGCGGGTCGGGTGGCGCGGATCTCCATCAACCTGCCGGGGTGGCGGGATGTGCCCCTGGCCGCCTGGCTCGAAGCCCGGCTGGGGCGGCGGGTGATCCTGGGCAACGATGCCAACGGTGCCCTGCTCGGTGAGGCCTGGCTGGGGGCCGCCCGCGGTGTGGGCGACGTGCTGCTGCTCACCCTGGGCACGGGCGTGGGCGGGGCGGTGCTGCTGGGGGGCCGGCTGTTCACCGGCCATGGCGGCGCGGCCGCTGAGCCTGGGCTGATCGGCGTGGATCCTGAGGGGCCCCCCTGCCGCAGCGGCAACCGGGGCTCCCTGGAGCAGTTCTGCAGCCTCGGCGGCCTGGCGCGCCTCAGCCCGCTCGATCCGCGCGAGCTCTGCCGCCGCGCCGACGCCGGTGACACCGAAGCCCTGGCGGTGTGGGAGGCCTACGGACGTCCCCTCGGGGTGGGGCTCAGCTCCCTGCTCTACGTGCTCACCCCGGAGCTGGTGTTGATCGGCGGCGGCCTCAGCGCCGCCAGTCACCACTTCCTGCCGGCGGTCTGGCGGGAGGTGGAGGAGCGGGTGCTGGCGGTGAGCCGGGAGGGGCTGGCGATCCGCCGCTGCGAGCTGGGCAACGGTGCCGGCCGGCTGGGGGCGGTGCGGCTGGCGCTGGACCGCTTGGGATGATGGGGGCCATGAGCCAGACCATGACTTCTCCTGCCGGCGTCGTGCCGGAGCCCGACCCCCAGCTGCTGCAGCGGGCCGCGGCGGTGCGCCGGGCCGCCATGGCCCTGGGCCAGGCCAGCGACGCCGAACGCCGTGGCGCGGTGGCGGCGATGGCCGAGGCCCTGGAAGCCGCCAGCGACGGGATCCTGGAGGCCAACCGGGCCGACCTGGCCGCCGCCGAGGCCGAGGGGCTGGCGCCTGCCCTGGTGGCGCGTCTGAAGCTGGATGGCCCCAAGCTGGCGGGGGCCATCGCCGGGGTGCGCCAGGTGGCGGCCCTGGCCGATCCGGTGGGCCGACGCCAGCTGCACACCGAGCTGGATGACGGGCTGGTGCTGGAGCGGCTGAGCGTGCCCCTGGGGGTGCTGGGGGTGATCTTCGAGGCCCGGCCCGATGCGGTGATGCAGATCGCTTCGCTGGCGATCCGCTCGGGCAACGGCGCCCTGCTCAAGGGGGGCCGGGAGGCCAGCCGCAGCTGCCAGGTGATCGTGGCGGCCCTGCAGCGGGGCCTGGCCGGCAGCGCCGTCGCCCCCGGCTGCCTGGAGCTGCTCACCAGCCGCCAGGAGAGCCTGGGGCTGCTGCGGCTCGATGGCCTGGTGGACCTGATCATCCCCAGGGGATCGAATGCCCTGGTGCGTTTCATCCAGGACAACACCCGCATCCCCGTGCTCGGCCACGCCGACGGCATCTGCCATCTGTTTGTGGATCGGGCCGCCGACCCGGCCCTGGCCCTGCGCATCGCCCTCGACAGCAAGACCCAGTACCCGGCGGCCTGCAACGCCATCGAGACCCTGCTGGTGCACCAGGCCATCGCCCCCACCTTCCTGGAGTCGGCGCTGCCGGCCTTCGCCGCGGCGGGGGTGGAGCTGCGCGGCGATCCTGCCGCCTGCGCCCTGGGGGTGGCCCAGGCCGCCGGGCCCGGCGCCTGGGACACGGAGTATTCGGATCTGATCCTGAATGTGAAGGTGGTGGAGGACCTGGAGGCGGCTTTGGAGCACATCCGCCGCCATGGATCGCGCCACACCGACGCGATCGCCACCACCGATCCGGCGGCCGCCGACCGCTTCCTGCGGGCGGTGGACAGCGCCGGGGTGTTCCTCAACTGCTCCACCCGCTTCGCCGACGGCAACCGCTACGGCTTCGGCGCCGAGGTGGGCATCAGCACCCAGACCCTGCCGCCGCGGGGCCCGGTGGGGCTCGAGGGGCTGGTCACCTACCGCTACCGGCTGCGGGGCGAGGGCCACATCGCCGCTGACTACGCCGACGGCACCCGGCAGTTCAGCCACCGCCCCCTGCCCCTGTGACCGAGGCGATCCACGTGCGGGGCCTGCGGGTGTGGGCCCATGTGGGGGTCTACGAGCAGGAGCGGCGCCACGGCCAGTGGTTCGAGCTGGCCTTCTCCCTGGGGGCGGATCTGGCCGCCACGGCCCGCAGCGACGACCTCAGCCAGGGCTACGACTACGGCCGCGGCATCGCGGCGCTGCAGCAGCAGGCGCGCACCGTCTGCTGCCTCACCCTGGAGCACTACAGCGAGCAGATTCTCGACACCCTGGAGGCCTGCTATGGGCCCATCCCCCTGGCGGTGGAGGTCAGCAAGTGCCAGGTGCCGGTTCCCGGCTTCGATGGCAGCGTGGCGGTGAGCCGGCGGCGGCGCTGGGGGTGAGGGGGGCAAGGCGCCTTCACAAGGATTGCCCTTAACTTGATCTACTGATCCTTAGAACTGCGCAGCATGGGCCGCTCAGTGGGACATTGGCGTGGGCCTGTGGAGCTATTCCTTTTGGCTTTTGCTGTGTTTTTTGGTGTTCCGGCGGCTCATGCTGAAAATGAGATCACCAATCCCTCTCATGCGCACTTCGGTTACGCCACGACCATCTCGCAAGCAGAGCTGGCCAAGCCGAAATCTACCGACGTTGAGAACTGGGTTAAGCAAGCTGAAGAGTTGGAGGCGCGGGGTGACAATAGACGTGCGCTTGATGTCCGGCGGAAAATCTTGGCGTGGAGGGATAGGAATCTAGGCCCTGAGCACCCTGAGACGTTCACGAGCCTTGTTCTATTGGCAGTCAGTTACCAGCTTCAGGGAACCTATAGTAAGGCGCTTCCTCTATACCAGCGGGCGCTGGCGATTCGGGAGAAGACGCTGGGACCTGAACATAAGGCTACTGTCGTCAGTCTCAATAATCTGGCGCTTGTTTACGATCGTCTGGGCCGTTATGCAGAAGCTTCATCTCTGTTTAAAAGAATGCTAGTGATCAATGAGAAGACGCTGGGTGCTGAGCATCCAGAAACAGTCTTCTTGCTCGCCAGGATTGCAGGGCTATTGCAGGTTCAAGGCCGTTACGAGGAAGCTGAAAAGGTATACAAGCGCGTGCTTAACACTCAAACTAAAGTCTTGGGGCCCGAGAATTTCAATACGCTCAACACTGTCAGCTCTCTTGCGAGTGTTTACGACCGACTGGCTCGGTATGCCGACGCTGAACCTCTATACAAGCGCAGGCTCGCGAATCAAGAAAAAGCATTAGGTCCGGATCACCCTGAAACAGCATTCACGCTCGCCAGCCTAGCCGCAAACTTCAGGGCCCAGGCCCGCTATTCGGAAGCTGAGCAGCTTCAAAGGCGAGTGAACTCAATCATCAATAAAGAACATGATCCCAAGAATCTCTATTCTCCGACAAGCCTCTTCAACCTCGCTCAGCTCTATTACCAGCATGGCCGTCATGGAGAGGCTGAGCGTCTCTTCGTTCGTGCGCTGGCTATCAATGAGGCTCAGTTTCCGGGGGTCGAAGGCCCTGAGCAGCCCATCACGGTTTCTATCCTTATCGGCCTCGCGAATGTCTTTGTCGACCAAGGTCGCTACGGGGAAGCCGAGCTTATCTACAAACGCGTGCTGGCGAATTCCGAGAAGATGTTCGGAATGGAGCATCCAGACACGGCCCTTAGTCTCAATAACCTGGCATCTCTTTATCAAAGACAGGCCCGATACAGTGAGTCCTTTCCTCTCTTTTTAAGAATCCTGGAGATTAATCGAAAAAGTTTGGGACGAGCTCACCCCGACACGGCAATTAGCCTCAACAGTTTGGCATTGATTTTTTTCAAGTGGGGTAACTATGCACAGGCAGAGCGTCTCTTCACAGTGGCGCTGGACATTCGTGAGAAGTCGTTGGGCCCTGAAAACTTTGCCACGGGAGCCAGCCTCAACAACCTGGCATTGCTGTATGCGAATCAGGGCCGCAGTGACGAGTCCGAGTCTCTCTATCAACGCGCACTGGCGATCAGTGAGAAAGCCTATGGCCCTGAGCATCCCAGCACAATTGTTACTCTCAACAACCTGGCGCTGCTGCACCTGCATCAGAAGGACTACGCCTCAGCCCGTGCCTTGCTGAGTCGCGTGTCGCGAACGCAGGGGAACTGGCTGGTGCGGGAGCTGCCGCTGCAGCCGCGCGAACTGCGGGCGGGGCTGCTGGCGGAGCAGAGCGATGCACCGGCGACGATCTATGCGCTGCTGGATCAGGACCCTGGTGCCAGGGAGCTGGCGCTGCAGACGCGGTTGAACCGCCAGGGTCTGCTGGCGGAGATCGAGCAGCGGCAACAGCGGCTGGCGGGAAGTGGGCCGCAGACGCGTGAACTGGCGGAGCGGATCGCTGGGATCGATCGCCAGCTGGCCTCGGTGAGCCTGCCGGCGGAGCGGCGGCCGGAGCTGCAGAAGCAGCGGCTGCAACTGGAGGGTGATCTGTACCGGTCGTTGCCGAGCCTGCGGATCGAGGCGGTGAGCACGGCGCAGGTGGCGGCGGCGCTGCCGCGGCAGGGTGCGCTGGTGGAGTTCCAGCGGTACCGGCCGTGGCAGGTGGCTGGCGGTGGGAAGGGGGAGTG
>NZ_JAGQBM010000080.1:0-11607 GCF_024345635.1 Cyanobium sp. Lug-B | reverse complement strand
CTACAACGCCCTGCTGGCCCTGGCCCCGAGTGCGGGGGCCCGGGTGAGCCGGATCGCCGTGCTGGCGGAGCGGGCCGGCCCGGCCGGCGCCCTGACCGAACTGGAGGCGCTGGCCACCGCCGACCCGGCCCTGGGGGACCACCAGCCCTGGTGGGCGCTGCGGGCCCACCTGCTGCAGCGGACCGGCCAGGCCGGCGCGGCCCGGCAGGCCTACCGGCGCGCCATCGACCTGGCGGACGATCCGGCCGTGCGGGCGTTCCTGCGGCTTCGGGCCGACAGCCGAAGCGTCTGACTTGACGCACCTAAAACCTGAAGCCAGCCTGAATGATCAGGGCCACTCCCCACAAAGGACGGACGATGCGGCGTTGGACGGACCGAACGTGTGATCGGAGCCATCGGGCCGGGTACTGCCGAGGCAGCCGCATCGGTGCCTGGCTGGTGCTGCCGGCCCTGACGCTTGCCGGCGGTTGCTCCCGGGCCGTCGACAACATCGACGAAGTGAAGGCAGCGACGGTTCGGATCCTGGCTGAGGGCCCCATGGCCGAAGCGGGGGAAAACGGCGAGATCAAGATCGGGACCGGTGGGGGCTCCGGCAGTGGCTTTCTGGTGTCAGGTGATGGGCTGATCCTCACCAATTATCACGTGGCGATGAACGCCCCCAATCTCAAAGTCTTTCTGAATGGTGATCCCACACCTCGTAGTGCGTCCCTGGTCGGGGCGTCGCAATGCAACGACGTGGCCTTACTGAAGATCGAGGGTCGGGATCTTCCGTTCTTCGAACTGGACGTTCGCCAGCCGATCAAGGAAGGGGATTCACTTTTCCTGGCTGGTTTCCCCAGGGGAACCGAAACCTACACCCTCAAGCCGGGTGCGGTGAGCACCCTGAAAAGCACGGTGAATCTTCCTTCGGCCGTCCTGACGGAAGCCTTCGAGCATTCCGCCGACTCCCAGCCCGGCAACTCTGGCGGGCCCGTGGTGCGGCCCAACGGCAAGGTGGTGGGCATCCATTTCGCCGGCGCCAGGGACTATAAACAGCCACTGGCGATTTCCTCCCGGCTGGTGGCCAACCTGCTGCCATCCCTGCGCCAGGGTAAGGATGACTCCCTGGGCATCGGCATCGACGGCTCCTACCGTGGTGCCATCACCGGGTTGCTGGTGGCGAGTGTGAAAGCGGGGTCGCCGGCGAACCTTTCCGGGGTGGAGCCCGGGGATCTGATCACCTCACTCCAGAACGTGACGGTCAAGTCGCAGAACTCCGTACCGCAGTTCTGCGAAACCATCGCCTCCCGGGGGCAGGACCAGCCGCTGATGGTGGAGCTTTACCGGCGGGCCGATCGTCAGATCCTGGCGGGCCCCCTGGGCAAAGCTGATCCCCTGCGAACGAAGACGAGCTTCACCCCCTTCTCCTTCGCTGGCTACGACATGTTGGTTCCCACCAACTGGAGCCGTAGCGATCAGGAAACCGTAGGCGAGGGAGACCGCGCCTACGTGCGTCGGGTCGCTGCCCCTGATGCAGGCGCTTTCAACAAGAGCTATTTCGCCAACGGTGTCGAAATAAGAATTTCCAGGCATGCGCAGAAGATCAATGGTCGTGACATCGCGGACCTCAATGCGCACTGTCAGGGCGAGGGCAAGGAAGCCACGATCAGGAACGGCAGCATCACCACCTATGTCTGGGATGGCTGCCGAAACAAGGCCTCGATCATGTTGGCGATTGCCAGTTCATCCAGGGACCCTGCCTATGCGCTTGGGCTCCTCACCCAGCTGGAGAGCAACATGGACATCACAGAACGGCAGGTGATGGTTGATTCCATCAACCTCCCCTGAGCAGCCGCTGTGGCAATCAGCAGCAGGCCTGCCGGCGCGCCATCGACCTGGCCAGAGGATCCGGCCGTGCGAGCGTTCCTGCGGCTTCGGGCCGAGACCCATGCACCCTGATCTGCCTGGCGGCCTTACGCCCTACAAACGCACGCCCACCTTTGACGCGGAGACCGTGCCGGCGGGTCTGAGGGCGCAGCACAGCACCAAAGCGGGGGTGTGGGCCCGGGTCGTGGTGCTGGAGGGCTCGCTGCCGTTCCGGTTTCTGGAGCCCGACGAGGAGCTGGTGGTGCTGACGCCCGAGCGGCCCGGCATCGTGGCGCCCACCCAGCGGCACCAGGCCGAGCCGGGCCCCGGTGTGCGGTTCTACGTGGAGTTCCACAGGGCCGGACCGCCGCTCACGCCGCCACCTCAGACCGCCTGACGCGGCCGGATGCCGTACTGACGGCGCACCTCCTCCAGGGGCAACGGGAAGTCGTCCCAGGGATCCCAGTCGCTGATCAGGTCCCGGGTGACGCCGAGGCCGTGCTCCAGACCGCGGAAGATCACCTCCGGATCCGCCTGGCCGGTCTCGGCCGCCGTCACCGGGGTGGAGCCGATGCCCAGCTGGAACTGGGCCAGGCCGAACAGGATCGTGAAGAAGGGGTCGTTGCGGCCGAAGCCGGCCTGGAAGCCGAGCACGCCGCATTCCTCGCTGGGGCTGGTGCCGTAGCCGCCGAGCACGTGGCAGCAGTCGTGGCGCACCACCGGCGGCGGCGGCCCGCCCAGCTCGCCGGGAACGCTGAAGCCGTTGGCATCGATGAAGGCCAGGTAGGCCCGGCCGAGGCTGCCGTGGGGCAGTTCCGCCAGGGCTCGGTAGCGGCGGGCCAGGGCGGGATCCTCCTGCTTCAGCAGCGAGCGGGCGATCTGCAGGGCGCCGGCGGGGCCCTCATCGCGCACGTAGGCCGCGGCGGCCCCCCGCTGGAACCCCCGCCGCATGATGTCGAGGCGCACCAGGTTGAACTGGTGGTCGAGCACGTGGCGGAAGGCCTGCACCGGGGCGTCATCGATCGCCAGCGCCCGGGCGGTGGCCTCGAGCCGGGCCAGGACGTCCTCGCCAGGGGAGTCCTCCAGCAGGGCCAGAACGGTCATGCCCCGCAGGATCCGCTGGCGCCATTCGCTTTCGGGCACCGCCGCCGCCAGCTGCTCCGGCGTGAGAGGGGCCAGCGAATCGAGGGGGATGGGCAGCCGGATCAGGTGGTCCCGGATCGCGGTGATCGTGCGCAGGGCGATGGGGCTGGGGGGCCCGTCCACGGAGGCGATCGCCAGCAGGCTGCCCAGGCCGGCCCGGCCGATGGCCTCGCGGCGTTCCGGGGGCGGTTGCGCGGAGAGGAGGGGGTTCATGGCGTTCAGGCCAGCTCGAAGCGGTCGAGGTCCATGACCTTGCCCCAGGCCGCCACGAAGGCGGACACGAAGCGCTCGGCGGCGTCGGCGGAGGCGTACACCTCGGCGATCGCCCGCAGCTGGGCGTTGGAGCCGAAGATCAGGTCGACGCGGCTGGCGGTCCACTTCAGATCACCGGTGTGGCGGTCGCGGCCCTCGAAGCTGTCCTCCGCCTCGGAGGTCGCCGTCCAGGTGGTGCCCATGTCGAGCAGGTTCACGAAGAAGTCGTTGCTGAGGGTCTCGGGGCGGTGGGTGAAGACCCCATGCCGTGACTTGCCGTGGTTCGCATCGAGCACCCGCAGGCCCCCCACCAGCGCCGTCATCTCCGGGGCGGTGAGGGTGAGCAGCTGGGCCCTGTCGATGAGCAGCTCCTCGGCGGAGGCCGGCAGGCCCGGCCGCAGGTAGTTGCGGAAGCCGTCGGCCTTCGGCTCGAGCACGGCGAAGGAGGCCACGTCCGTCTGCTCCTGGGAGGTATCCATGCGCCCGGGGGTGAAGGGCACCGTCACCGTGTGCCCGCCCCGCCGGGCCGCCTCCTCCACCGCGGCGCAGCCGCCTAGCACGATCAGATCGGCCAGGGAGATGCGCTTGCCGTCGTGGCGGGAGCCGTTGAACTCCTGGCGGATTGCCTCAAAGGCCTCCAGGGCCCGGGCCAGTTTGGCGGGCTGGTTCACCTCCCAGTCCTTCTGGGGGGCCAGCGCCAGCCGGCCGCCGTTGGCGCCGCCGCGCTTGTCGGAGCCGCGGAAGCTGGCGGCCGCGGCCCAGGCGGTGGCCACCAGCTGGGAGATGGGCAGCCCCGTCGCCAGGATCCGCCCCTTGAGGGCGGCGATGTCGTCAGCCTCCACCAGGGGATGGTCGACGGGCGGAATCGGGTCCTGCCAGAGCATCACCTCCTCCGGCACCAGGCTGCCCAGGTAGCGGGAGCGGGGCCCCATGTCCCGGTGGACGAGCTTGAACCAGGCGCGGCGGAAGGCCTCCCCCAGCTGGTCGGGGTTGGCATGGAACCGCCGGGAGATTTCCAGGTAGGCCGGATCGACCCGCAGGGACAGATCGGTGGTGGCCATCATCGGAGCGTGGCGCTTCGAGGGGTCGTGGGCATCGGGCACGGTGGCCGCCGCCGCCGGATCGGTGGGCCGCCACTGCCAGGCCCCGGCCGGACTCTTCTCCAGCGCCCACTCGTAGCCGAACAGGTTGTCGAAGTAGCCGCCGTCCCACTGGATGGGGTTGGCGGTCCAGGCGCCCTCCAGCCCGCTGGTGATCGTGTCGTCCCCCTTGCCGCTCCCGAAGCGGTTACGCCAGCCCAGGCCCTGCTCCTCCAGGCTGGCGGCCTCGGGTTCCGGTCCCACCAGGTCAGGGTCGCCGGCGCCGTGGCACTTGCCGAAGGTGTGGCCCCCGGCGATCAGGGCCACGGTCTCCTCGTCGTCCATCGCCATGCGGGCGAAGGTCTCGCGGATGTCCCGGGCGGCGGCGAGGGGATCGGGTTCGCCGTTGGGCCCCTCCGGGTTCACGTAGATCAGGCCCATCTGCACGGCACCGAGCGGGTCTTCCAGCTGGCGGTCACCGCTGTAGCGCCTGTCCCCCAGCCATTCGGTCTCCGGGCCCCAGTCGATGTCGATCGGCGGCTCCCACACGTCCTCGCGGCCCCCGGCGAAGCCCAGGGTGGGCAGGCCCATCGACTCGATGGCGCAGTTGCCCGCGAAGATGATCAGGTCGGCCCAGGAGAGGGCGCTGCCGTACTTCTGCTTGATGGGCCAGAGCAGGCGCCGCGCCTTGTCGAGGTTGCCGTTGTCGGGCCAGCTGTTGAGGGGGGCGAAGCGCTGGGTGCCGGAGCCGCCGCCGCCGCGGCCGTCGTGGATGCGGTAGGTGCCGGCGCTGTGCCAGGCCATGCGCACGAAGAACGGCCCGTAGTGCCCGTAGTCGGCCGGCCACCAGTCCTGGGAGGTGGTCATCAGCGTGAACAGGTCCTGGCGCAGGGCCTCCAGGTCGATCGTGCGGAACGCCGCGGCGTAGTCGAAGCCGCTGCCCATCGGATCGGCCTGGGGCGCGTGCTGATGCAGCACCGCCAGGTTCAACTGCCGGGGCCACCAGTCGCGGTTGGAGCGGGCCCCGGCCGTGCTGCCCCGGAGGGTGCCGTGCAGGAAGGGGCATTTCCCGCCGGTGTCGGCACCGGACGGCGGGGACAGTCCTTCCATCGGCGGCTGCAGCGTCTGCGCTGAATGTAGGAATGGAATTCCGGGAGGCCCATGGAGGCCAGGAGGGGCCCCCGGGAGATCGGGCCACAATGAGATCAGCCCGTGCCTCCCGGTGCCCCCATGACGACCCCCGCCCGTGCCGCCGCCGGACCGACGACCGGGTTTCTGGAGGAGTCCCCCGGCAACCGTTCCAGCATGCGCCTGATGTGCCTGCTGGCCCTGCTGGCCTCGATCGCCTTCGGGTCGATCACGATGCTGCGCAGCGCCCCCATGGTCAGCCGCGACGCGGCCGGGCAGGACAGCCTCACTTATCCCCCCCGGGACGACACCGGGATGATCGTCACCTTCGCCTTCCTGCTCGCCGCCTTCGCCCCCAAGGTGGTGCAGAAGTTCGCCGAGCAGCGTCTCGGGGCCCTGGGGTCCACCGGCCTGCGGGAGCTGGTGCTCGGCGTCGTCCGGTCCGAGCCGGCCGCGGCCGGCGACCCCACCGGCGCCGCGGCCACCAGCGTCGTGGAGGATCCACGCCTGGGCCAGCTGCGGGAGGAGCTGGGGCGCCTGCGCGCCGAGCTTGAGCGCAGCCGCACCCCCATCCAGGTGACCCCGGCCACCCCCGTCGCCCCGCCGGCGCCGGCCCTGACCCCCCTGGAGCGGATCCGGCTGGGGGGAAGCCTCTGATGCCGTACATCACCGCCCGCCAGGATGCGGGGCTCAGCCCCAGCCCCGCCGCCGCCGATGCCGACTCCTACGTGGCGTCCGGCTCCCGCATCGCCGTGACCTGGGTGCGCCCCGCCCCCGGCTCGGACCTGGCGATCGCCCGGCTGGCGGGGCCCTACACCTGCCCCGGCGGCGCCGTGCCGCTCCCGGATGGCGAGCAGCGCTACCTCAATCCCGCCCGCTTCATCATTCCCGATGAGGCCTGGTTGCCGGCGCCCGGTGGCGGGGCGCTGCCCCTGGAGGTGGCCCAGCTCAACCACCACTACGAGGGCTGCCGGCTCCAGGCCTACCCCGATCCCCGCACCGGCGGCGCGCCGATCACCATCGGCTGGGGCAGCACCTTCTACCAGGACGGCTCTCCGATCCGGCTGGGGGATGTGATCACCCAGGAGCAGGCCGACGCGCTCTACGAGCACAACTGCCGCGAGCGGTTCTGGAAGGTGCTCGAGGCCACGATCCCCTTCTGGGCGGAGATGGGGGATCGCCAGCGGGCCGCCCTGTGCAGCTTCGCCTACAACAACGGCGCCCATTTCCACGGGGACGGCTACCACGACACCCTGGATCGCCACCTGCGGGAGCGCCGCTGGTCGGCCGTTCCCGCGGCCCTGATGCTCTACCGCAATCCCGGCGAGACGGTGGAGGTGGGGCTGGGCCGCCGTCGCCGGGCCGAGGGACTGGTGTGGGGCGGCATGGAGCCCGCCGCCGCCTGCGCCCAGGCGGAGCGGGAGATCCGCACCCCGGCTGACTGCGAAGCCTGGGAGCAGCGTCTGAAGCAGGAGATCGCCGGCCCGGCCCCGGCGGCCAAGGCCCTCACGGCTCCGCCCGCCGCCCCCGCCGCCCCCGCTGCCCCCGCTGCCCCCGCCCCTGCGCCCGCCACCGAGCGGCCCACCGACCCTCCCGGGCTGGTGGGTCCGAAGAAGACCCCCCGGGACTTCGGCTTCAGCGGCTCCGACAGCCATGTGGTGGTCAACGACGTCAGCGAGACGGCCCGGGCCTATGACGTGGAGGGCCGCCTGCTCTGGGAGATCCCGGCGCTGGCGCGCGGCCAGGGCCGGGAGGACCAGTACCGGGACACCTCCACCGACACCCCTCCGGGGATCTACCGCATCGCCAAGAAGGTCTACCGGGACTACGAGCAGGACCCCAGTCCCACCTACTCAGATGATCGCCTCAGCTATGGCTGGTACAGCTTCGATCTGGAGGATCTGGAGATGCAGGAACGGCGTTTCGGCCGGGCCGGGATCATGGTGCACGGCGGCGGCAGCGCCTGCGGCTGGCCCGGGGCCTGGGCGCCGCGCCAGCGCCTCCACGCCACCCTGGGCTGTGTGCGGCTGCACAACGAGGATCTGCGCGACCGGCTGCTGCCGCTGGTGGAACAGGGCACCGTCTACGTGTCGGTGTACCAGGAGGCCTGAGCCAGCCGCCAGCTCCCTGTCCAGCCATCGGCGTCCCCATGGCGACCGCTGACCTTGTGTTCCTCGGGTCCGGCGTCCTGGCCGCCGGCGTGGGCGGGGAGCTTTTCGTGCGTGGCGCCGTGGGCCTGGCCCACTGGGCACGCCTCTCACCCGGGATCGTCGGGGCCACGGTGGCGGCCTTTGCCACATCCAGCCCGGAGTTGTCGGTGGCGACCATGGCGGCGCTCGAAGGCAAGCCCCAGATCGCGCTGGGGGATGCCCTCGGAAGCAACGTGGTCAATGTGGCCCTGATCCTGGGCCTCACGGTGGCGATCTCAGGGCAGCGCATGCCTGCGGAGAGCGCCCGTCGCGATCTGCCGGTGGCCTTGGCGGGCCCGCTGCTGACCGGGCTGTTGCTTCTCGACGGCACCCTCTCGCGGCTGGATGGCGTCCTGCTCCTGGTTGTCTTCCTCCTTTGGATGACGGGCGTGGTGCAGGAGGTGCGTCGACAACGCAGCGTCGCCGAGGTGCTTCGGGGGGAGCGGCGCGGCTGGCCTGCCGTCCTGTTCTGTGGCGTCGGCCTGGGGCTTCTGCTGGTGGCCGGGAGGCTGGTGGTGCTGGGGGCCCGGGGTCTTGCCCAGTCCTTCGGCATCGACGCCTTCCTGGTTGGCGCCACCCTTGTGGCGATCGGCACCTCGATGCCGGAGCTGGCCACGTCGCTGATCGCGGCCTGGCGGGGTCAGGCTGAGGTCGGCCTGGGCACGATCCTCGGCAGCAACATCTTCAACGGGCTCTGGGTGGTGGGTGTCGCCGCCACCATCACCCCGATCGCCGTGCCGCTCCAGGAGGTGCAGCTGGTCCTTGGCTTCGGCCTCGGGGCGCTGTTCCTGCTGATCCTCCCCAAAGGCTCTGACCTCCTGCAACGCTGGCGCGGCTGGTTGCTGCTGACCCTGTACGGCGTTTATGTCCTGGCGATCGTGCGTGGCCGGGGGCTGATCGGTTGAGGTGTTGCGGACCGTGGTACGCCCCTACCCTGACGGCACCGCCCCGGCCCCGGCATGCCCACCTCCTTCGCCCTGATGCTCCTGGCGCTGCTTGATGCGACGCCGCGGATCGCCGAGGCCCAGCCGCAGAGCGGGGAACTCAGCCCGCGGGAGGAATTCATGGTGATGGTGGGGGTGGGCTCCGGCTACATGAGTGCCCTCTGCAACCTGGAGAAGGACGGCTACATCGCGACCGCCACCCGCGCCAAGCTGGCCCAGGAACAGCTCGACGTCATCGGCGGCGACCCTTCCACCAAGGACGATCTGGAGGGGGTTCTGGCCGGCATGAAGGGCGTCGAGGAGGACAAATCGCTGTGCCCCAGCCAGGTGCTGCCGCCCCGCCGGAAATGAGCTGCGGCGGGGGACGCTGATGGAGCCGCGCCAGGGCCTGGCCGTGGTGCTGCCGGGGCTGGCGCGGCTGCTGGGCTACGAGCGCAGCTGGCTGCGGCCCGACCTGCTGGCGGGCCTCACCGTGGCGGCCTACCTGGTGCCCCAGTGCATGGCCTACGCCGAGGTGGCCGGTCTGGCGCCGGTGGCGGGGCTGTGGGCGATCCTGCCGCCCCTGCTCCTCTATGCCCTGCTGGGCTCGTCCCCCCAGCTGTCGGTGGGGCCGGAGTCCACCACCGCCGTGATGACGGCCGCGGCGGTCGGGCCGCTGGTGGCGGGGGATCCGCTTGTCTATGCGGGTTTCTGCAGCCTGCTGGCCCTGCTGGTGGGGCTGGTCTGCTGCGCCGGCGCCTGGGCCCGGCTCGGTTTCCTGGCCGATCTGCTTTCGAGGCCGATCCTGGTGGGCTACCTGGGGGGTGTGGCCCTGATCATGATCGGCGGCCAGCTGGGGCGGGTCAGCGGCCTGAAGCTGCAGGCGGCCGCGCTCCCCGGCCAGCTCCTGGAGCTGCTGGGCCGGCTGGAGGAGATCCACCGGCCCACCCTGCTGCTGGCCGTGGGGGTGCTGGTGTTCCTGCTGCTGGTGCAGCGGCGCTTCCCCCGGGCCCCGGGCCCCCTGCTGGCGGTGCTGCTGGCGATGGCGGTGGTGGCGGTGGGCCATCTCGATCAGCAGGGGGTGGCCGTGATCGGCGCCATCCCGGCCGGTCTGCCCCACCCCTCCCTGCCGCCCGCGGTGTCGGGCGCCCAGCTCCGCTCCCTGCTCACGGCGGCGGTGGGCATCGCCCTGGTGGGCTACTCCGACAACGTGCTCACGGCCCGGGCCTTCGCCGCCCGGGGCGGCTACCGGATCGACGCCAACCAGGAACTGCTGGCCCTGGGCACCATCAATCTGGGCAACGGGCTGATGCAGGCCTTCCCGGTGAGCAGCAGCGGCAGCCGCACCGCCATCGGCGATTCCCTCGGCAGCCGGTCCCAGCTGTTCTCCTTGGTGGCCCTGGCGATGGTGCTGGCGGTGCTGCTGTGGCTGCGGCCGGTGCTGGCCCTGTTCCCCACGGCGGCCCTGGGGGCGATCGTCATCTATGCCGCCCTGCGCCTGATCGACATCCCGGAGTTTCTGCGGCTGCAGCGCTTCCGCCCCAGCGAGTTCCGCCTGGCCCTGATCACCCTGGTGGGGGTGCTGCTCACCGACCTGCTCACCGGCGTGGCCCTGGCGGTGGGGCTGTCGGTGATCGATCTGTTCGCCCGTCTGGTGCGTCCCCATGACGCCGTGATGGGGATCGTGCCCCGGTTGGCGGGCCTGCATGACGTGCGCGACTGGGAGGGGGCGCGCACGATTCCCGGCCTGGTGCTGTTCCGTTTCGATGCGCCGCTGTGCTTCGCCAACGCCGAGCACTTCCGCCAGCGGGTGCTGGAGACGATCGCCGCCGAATCCCAGCCGGTGGCCTGGTTCGTGCTCAACGCCGAGGCCATCGTGGAGATCGACATCACGGCGGCCGACGTGCTCGAGGAACTGCAGCGGGAGCTGACCGCCCGGGGCATCACCTTCGCGCTGGTGCGGGTCAAGCAGGACCTGCATGCCCAGCTGGAGCGCGCCGGCCTGGTGGAGCGGATCGGGCCGCGCCTGTTCTTCCCCACCCTGCCCACGGCGATCGCCGCCTTCCAGGCCCGCACGGGCGGGGCGCCGCTGCCCAGCCCATGAACGCCGCCCCCGAGCGCCACCAGCTGCTCCTGGCGGGCGGCGGCCACAGCCACGTGCTGGTGCTGCGCCGCTGGCTGATGCGCCCGCGCCTCCGGCCGCCACACACCCGCATCACCCTGGTGAGTCGCCACGGCACCGCCCTCTATTCGGGCCTGCTGCCCGCCGTCGTGGCGGGGCTGGAGCCCCCGGAGGCCGCCGCCATCGACCTGCGCCGCCTCTGCACCCTGGCGGGCGTGACCTTCGTGCAGGCGGAGATCACCGGGCTGGACTTGGCGGCCCGGGAGCTGCGGCTGGCGGGCCGTCCGCCCCTGCGCTTCGACCGGCTCAGCCTCGATCTGGGCGCCGTGACCACCACCTCGGGATGGTCGGGGGGGCAGGCGATGGCCGTCAAGCCGCTGGAGCCCTTCCTGGCCTGGGCGGAGCAGCGTGTCGCCGGCGAACCCCTGGTGATCAGGGGGGGCGGCGCCGCCGCCGTGGAACTGGCCCTGGCCTTCCGGGCCCGGGGGATGGCCTGCGAGTTGTTGCTGCAGGGGGAGCGCCTGAACCTGGGCTCGACGGCGGCGAACCGGGCCGCCGAACGGCTGCTGGCCCAGGCGGCCATCCCGATTCAGCGGCGGGCGCCGGCGGAGGCCCCGGCTGATCTGGCCTGCACCGGCAGCCGCGCCCCCGCCTGGCTGGCGGCCGCCGGTCTGCCGGTGGACCCCGAAAACGGCCGGGTGCTGACCGAATCCAGCCTGGCGGTGATCGGCCATCCGGCCCTGTTCGCCAGCGGCGACTGCGGACTGATCGCCAGCGATCCCCGGCCCCCCTCGGGGGTGTGGGCGGTGCGGGCGGCGCCGGTGCTGGCGGAGAACCTGCGCCGCAGCCTGGCCGAGCCCGCCCGGCCGCTGCGGCCCTGGCGGCCCCAGGCGCGGGCCCTGCAGATGCTGGGCGATGGCGGCTGG
>NZ_JAGQBM010000008.1:0-78590 GCF_024345635.1 Cyanobium sp. Lug-B | reverse complement strand
CCCTGCTGGCCCCACTGCTGCCAGCCCCGGCGGCGAACGCCCTGCCCGAGGTGCCCGAGGCGGTGCGGATCGCGCGGCGCCAGCGGCTCAGCCTGGCCGAGGCCCTGGCGGTGGCGGTGCGCAACGATCCCGATCTGGCCGCCGCCGGGCTCGGCGTGCGCGAGCAGCAGGACCTGGCCGGTTCGGCCCGGGGGCGCCGCTGGCCAGAGCTGGGCCTGAACCTGGCGGGTGGTTTCAGTCAGCAGCGTTCCTACAACCAGGTCTGGACCGACAACGCCGGCATCTATCCGTCGGGCTCCCCGTTTCTGGTCCGCAACCAGGGCTGGAATGTGGTGCAGTCCAATGTTGGTGCGGCCGCCGCCCGGGTGGAGCTGGCCTGGGAGCTGCTCAGCCCGTATCGCGCCGCCGCCATCGCCGAGGCCGACGACAGCCTCAGGGCCTCCCGCCAGCGCTACGCCGATCGGCTGCGCCAGCTGCAGCTGGATGTGAGCATCGCCTACTACGGCCTGCAGCTTGCCGACCAGCTGCTGCGGATCCGCCGGGCCGTCGTCGAGAGCGACACGGTGGTGCGCGACCAGGTGGCGGCCCTCCAGCAGGCGGGCCTGGTGCCGCGGCTGGACCGGCTCCGGGCCGAGGCCGCCCTGCAACAGAGCCACTACCGCTTCGAGCAGGCGGAGGCCCTGCAGCTGAGTCGCCAGCGCCAGCTCAGCAACCTGATCAACGTGCCCTTCGACGTCAGCCTGCGGGCCAGCGATGCGGTGCGGCTGCAGCCCCCCTGGCCCCTCGATCTGGAGCAGACGATCGTGCGCGGCTGGCAGGACAACCCCCAGCTGCGGGCCCTGCAGGCCGCCCGCGACGCCCTGCTGCGCCAGGCCGACCGCCGCGCCGCCGAGCTGCTGCCCAGCCTGCGGCTGGTGGCCACCGGTGGTTACGGCCAGGGGCTGATCACCCAGCCCGTGATCCGGCTGGAGGGCTGCTGCAGCTCCGCCCTCATCCCCCAGCTGCTCAACCAGCGCTCCGACTGGGCGGCGGGCCTGCAGCTGCACTGGCGCTTCTTCGACGGCGGCGTCACCGCCGGCGCCGTGGCCGCCAGCCGCAGCGCCGCCGCCCGCACCGACCAGCAGCTGGCCCGGGAGCGCAACGCCATCCGCCAGCGCCTCGAGGCCGCCTTCTACGACCATCGGGCCGCCCTGCGCCAGATCGTGGCGGCCCGCGCCTCCTACAGCGCCTCCCGCGAGGCCTTCCGCGACGTGCGGGCCCGCTACCAGCTGGGGCTGGCCGACTACAGCGATGTGGCCGACACCGTCGCCACCCTCACCGGGGCGATGGAGGGGGTGGCCGAATCCACCACCCTGGCCAATGTCAGCTACGCCCAGCTGCTGCGCGAACTGCTCCCGGTGCCGGACCGGCCCGATCAGCCGGTGGCGCTGCCGCTGGTGCTGGGCGGTTCCTGAGCGTCGCTCTGGCGTTGCTGCAGCCGCTGCCAGCGGCGCTGGCGCCAGGCGAACGAGCGCCACAGCAGCACCACCAGCAGGGCGGCGAACCAGAACCACACCTCCGGGGCATTGGCGTGCAGCAGCACCACCAGCAGGGCCGCCTCCACCACCAGCCAGGGAAGTTCGCGGGTCATGGAAGGGCGTCCCGCTGGCGCAGGGGCGGCTGGTCCTGGCGCTCCTGCTGGCGCAGGGTGCGGTAGCTGCCGGTGAGGTCGCGCAGCAGCGGCAGCAGGTAGCTGACCGGCGGGCGCCATTCCACGTAGCCGTGGGCCTTGAGCGTCAGCCCCTCGCGGATCGGAAAGACGCTGCTGCCGCGGCTGAGGGTCCAGCGATAGCCGTCGAGGCCGGAGCCGCCGGCGGCGGGCAGCAGGGCGATCTCGGTGCGCATCACCGGCCCGTTGCGCACCAGGGCCTCCGCCAGCTGGGGGTTGCCCAGGGTGGTGTTGATGTCCTCGCGGGTGGCGGGCAGCAGGTTGATGCGGCGGACGCGGCCGCGGATGCCGCCGAAGCGGCCCCGCTCGTTCCAGTCCGGTACCACCTCCATGGCCAGGCCGGGTTGCAGGCGGCGGGCATCGGCCGGGGCGAAGTAGGCCACCGCCTGCAGGGCCTGGCCGCCGCCGTCGGCGTTGCCGCGGTCGGCCCGGGGACTCCCCAGGGTGCCGAGGCGCTGCCCGGGCTTCACCGTCTGGCCCCGCACCACCTGCAGATCCAGAAGCCGCCCGTCCCGGGTGGCGGTGAGGGTGCCGTCGTAGGTCAGGCGGGTCTGGGTGACCCGGACGGCGCGGCGGGCGTCCTCGATGGCGAAGCGCCGCCGCTGGGCTTCGGTGTCGATGGCGAGCCGGACCTTCTCCCAGGCGTCGATGGCCTCCCGCTGCCGGATGCCCAGCTCGGCGACGCTGTTGTCGAGCTGGATGGCCCGGTCCTCGCTGGCCACCACCTCCGCGGCCAGGGGCGCCACCACCTCGCGGCGGGCCAGATGGCGGAAATCGGCCACCTTCTGGTCATAGACGCGACGCAGGGCGTCCAGGCGCTCGCGGTTGCCCTCCAGCTTGGCCAGGGCGGTGTCCCGCAGCCGCCGGGCCGAGGCCAGCCGCGCCCGGTCGCGCCGGTCGAGATCGGCGTTGATGCGGATCAGTTCGGCCAGGTCCTTCTCCTGGCGGCGCAACTGCTGCTCCAGGGTGGGCAGGTAGAGGCGCACCAGGGTCTGGCCCCGGCGCACCCGCTGGCCCTCCCGCACCGGCAGGCTGAGGATCTGACCTTCAGCCCGGGAATCGATCACGGTGGCGCCGCCGGGCACGATCACCACCCCCCGGCCGACCACTTCGGTGGGCACCGGCCAGACCAGGAACCACCCGGCCGTCAGGGCCCAGGCGGTGCCCAGGGCCACCAGCACCCGCCGCTCCGACGTTTCCTCCGGCGTGTCCATCGCCACCCTCAGCCCCGCAGCCGTTCCACCAGGTGGGTGCCCACCCGCAGGGCATTGGCGATCGCGGTGAGGGAGGGGTTCACGGCGCCGATCGTCGGCATGAAGCTGGTGTCGACGACGTAGAGGTTGTCGAGCTCGTGGGCCTTGCAGTCGAGGTCGAGCACCGAGGTGGCCGGATCGCTGCCGAAGCGGCAGGTGCCGGCCTGGTGGCCCACGGCGGCGATGCCCATGCTGTTGGCGATATAGAACTGGCGCTCCACCAGGTGCTTGCGCAGGTAGAGGCGATCCAGCAGCCCCTCGAGGCGGCTCACCAGGCGCGCCGAGGCGGTGAGGTTGTTGGGGGTGTAGCTCAGCTGGATCTGGCCGCTGCCGGTCACGGTCACGCGGTTGTTCGGATCGGGGAGATCCTCGCTGGAGATCCAGAAGTCGAGCGCATGTTCGGCGATCTTGTCCATGCTCCAGCCGGGCATCATGAACGTTTCCAGGGGCGCGTAGCCCTTCATGATCGTGCCGTTGGTCTTGCCCGTCATCTGGATGTTCCCCATGGGGTAGTCGAAGTCGGCATCCCCGAGATACCAGTCGTTGATCGACACCGTTTTCTGGAAGATGGTGCGGTTCGGCTCATGGGCCAAGGCCACCATCGCCTTGCTGTTGTGGAACATGTAGTGGCGCCCCACCTGGTCGGAGCCGTTGGCCAGGCCCCGGGGGTGGCGGTCGTTGGCCGACAGCAGCAGCAGCCGGGCGCTGTTGGCGGCGCCGCAGCTCACCACCACCACATCACCGCTGACGGTCAGCGGTTCGCCGTCCCGCTCCAGCTCCACCCCGGTCACCGTGCGACCAGTGGCATCGGTGCACAGCCGTTTCACCTGGGCCCGCGTCAGCAGGGACACGTTCGGCTGCGCCAGGGCCGGCCGCATGCCCAGCACCTCCGCGTCCGACTTGGCGTGCACCAGGCACGGGAAGCCATCGCAGCAGTTGCACTTGCGGCAACGGCTGAAGGCCATGTGGGCCTCATCGAGCTGGACGCCGCTGGGGGCGTGGAAGGGGTGGAGCCCGGCGGCGCGCAGGTCGTCGACCAGCTGCTGCATGCGCGGCTCGTGGGCCACCGGCGGATGGGGGTAGGGGCCACTGCATGGCGGCTCGGTGGGATCCTCACCGCGCTGGCCGTGCACGTGGTACATCTCCTCGGCCTTCTGGTACCAGGGCTCGAAGTCGGCGTAGCGCAGGGGCCAGGCCGGCGAGGTGCCATCGAAGTGGGCCAGCTCCTCGAAGTCCTGCTGGCGCAGGCGGAAATGGGCGGCGCCGTACATCTTGGTGGCCCCGCCGACGAAGTAATGGCTGCCGGGCTGGAAGGGTTTGCCGTGCTTGTCGAGCCAGGGATCCTTCGACACGTAGCGGTTCTGCTGGAACACCGCTTCGGCGTCCCAGTTCTGGGGCTCCTGGGGCAGCCAGTCGCCCCGCTCCAGCACCAGCACCTTCAGGCCCGTGGGGGCCAGGTGGCGGGCCAGGGTGCCGCCGCCGGCGCCGCTGCCGATGATCACCACGTCGAAGTGGGCGCCGTGGCTCACCTGCAGCTGCTCGGCCTGGGGCAGGGGCGAGGTGTACGGGCTCGGACCGGCGACCGGTGCGCTGGAGGACGGGGTGCGCATGGTGGGGGGATCAGCCTTCGGGATAGCGGTGGAGCTGGTTGAGCATCTTGCAGACCATGGCGCTCCATCCGGTCTGGTGGGAGGCACCCACTCCGCTGCCATTGTCGCCGTGGAAGTATTCGTTGAACAGGATCAGATCGCGCCAGTGGGGATCGGTCTGGAACAGCTCCACATCTCCCAGGAAGGGACGACGGCCACGGCCGTCGCGGCGGAACAGCCCCACCAGCCGCTTCTCCAGCTCCAGGGAGGCCTCCCAGAGGGTGATCCAGTGCCCTGAACGGGTGGGGAACTCCACCTTGAAGCTGTCGTCGTAGAAATGGGCGAACTTCTGCAGCGATTCGATCAGGAGGAAGTTCATCGGCATCCACACCGGCCCGCGCCAGTTGGAATTGCCCCCGAACATCGCCACCGGGCTGTCGGCCGGGCTGTAGGCGAGGGTCTGGCTCTCGCTGCCTTCGGTGTAGGTGTAGGGGTGCTGTTCGTACACCTTGGAAAGGGAACGGATGCCATGGGGGGAGAGGAACTCCTCCTCATCGAAGAGCCGCTCGCAGATGCGCTGCAGCCGCTCCCTGGGCACCAGGGTGAACAGCACCCGGTCGTTGTTCCAGATCGCCAGGTTTTCCACCACCCAGGAGGGCGTGGTGCGCTCGTGGGTGAACCAGGCCAGGGCGTTGGTGACATCGAGCATCGGCAACCGTGCCACCGTGTCAATGTCGAAGCTCTGCACCGCCAGCAGGGGAACCAGGCCCGAGATGGAGCGGGTGCGCAGGTAGTCGACGCTGCCGTCGGGACGCTTGATGACATCGTAGTAGAAGCCGTCCTCCTCATCCCAGTTGAGGTAATTGCGGCCGGCGGGATTGTTGAGGGCGATCGCCAGCTGCACGAAATCCACCACGAACCGCTCGCAGATGTCGGCGTACTCCGGCTCCTCGCGGCTCAGCTCCACGGCGATCTGCAGCAGGTTGAGGCTGAGCGAGGCCATCCAGGCCGTGCCGTCGCACTGCTCGATGATGCTGCCGTCGGCGAGGGGGAAGCGCCGATCGAACACGGCGATGTTGTCGAGCCCCAGGAATCCCCCTTCGAACACGTTGTCGCCGGAGCGGTCATTGCGGTTGGCCCACCAGCCGTACTCCAGGATCAGCTTGCGCAGGGCGGCGCGCAGGAAGGCCAGATCGGCGGCATCGCTGTTCTTGCGATCGATCTGATAGATGCGCATCGCCGCCCAGGCCCCGATCGGGGGATTGGGGTCCGAAAGGGCCCACTCATAGGCGGGGGTCTGGGCGTTGGGGGCGGTGTACTGGGGCTTGCGCAGCAGCATGCACTGCTCCTTGGCCGTCGCCGGATCGAAGACGGCGAAGGCCACGGCGTGGAACATCAGATCCCACTGGCAGAAGTAGGGGTACTCCCAGCAGTCCGGCATCGAGATTACGTCGTGGGCGTGCAGCCGCTGCCAGTAGGCGTTCGGGCCGCGGCGGCGCTCCGGGGGCGGCGGGGCACCGGTGGGGTCGCCTTCGAGCCAGCGCATCACGCTCCAGCCGTAGTACTTCTTGCACCACAGCAGTCCGGCGGTGCCCGCCAGGTGGATGCGGCGGTCGTCCTCGGACAGCCCCGGCACCCGATGGTCGAAGTACTCCAGCCATTCCCGCTCCCGTTCGCTGAAGATCGCCTCGAACGTCTCCCCGAGCTCGGCCGGGCCCGGCGCGGGGCCGTCGAGCCGATGCAGGCGCAGCTCCACCAGCCACTCCTCGCCGGCGGCCAGGGTGCGCTGCAGCACACGCCCCGCCTTGCTGCCCACCAGGGCCGGGTTCACCGCGCCGGTCTCCCCGTCGACCACATGGCGATGGAAGCCGTCCTTCTGGAAGGGTGTGGCGTTGGGCTGGCCCCAGAGTCGCTCGCTGTTGGTCTCGTTGTCGGTGAAGATCCAGGTGCCGGGCTCCCGGCAGTCGAGCTGGTACACCCCCAGGTGGGGGAGCGCCTCGGTGACGATCGAAGGACCGCCGGCGCCCGTGAGCGGGCGGATCCGGTGCTCGACCTCATCGGGATAGCCCCAGCGCCAGGTGTTGCGCAGCCACAGACTGGGCAGCAGGGTGAGCGGGGCAGGATCGGGGCCGCGGTTGGTGGCGCGGATGCGGATCAGCAGGTCTTCCGGGCCGGCCTTGGCGTACTCGATGAGGACATCGAAGTAGCGGCTCTCGTCGAAGAGGCCCGTGTCGACCAGTTCGTACTCGGGCTGGTCGCGGCCGCGCCGGCCGTTCTCCGCCAGCAGATCGGCGTAGGGGAACTCCCGCTGCGGGTACTTGTACAGCCCCCGCATGAAGCTGTGGGTGGGGGTGTTGGCGAGATGGAAGAAGTAGTCCTTGAGGTCCTCGCCGTGGTTGCCTTCGGGATTGCCGAGGCCGAAGGGCCGTTCCTTGAGGATCGGATCCACACCGTTCCAGAGGGCCAGCGAGAAGCACAGGCGGCACTGGTCGTCGCAGAGGCCCAGCAGGCCGTCCTCGCCCCAGCGGTAGACGCGGGAACGGGCGTGGTCGTGGGGGAAGGAGCGCCAGGCGTCCCCGTCGGCGGAGTAGTCCTCGCGCACGGTGCCCCACTGCCGCTCGCTGAGGTAGCTGCCCCACAGGCTCCAGGGGGCGAGGCCGTGGTCGCGCTCGGCCATGCGCCGGGTCTCCGACGGGGTGATGGCGTCGATCGCGGCGGGGCTGGGGACGCTGGCCGTCACAGGCAGGCCTTCAGGGCGGCGCCGATGCGCAGGGCATTGGCGATCACGGTGAGCCCCACCCCCACCGACGGACAGGAGGGCAGCACGCTGGCGTCGACGATCCAGAGGTTGGCCAGCTCGTGGCTGCGGCCGTCGAGGTTCACCACCGAGGTGGCCGGATCCGAGCCCATGCGGCAGGTGCCGCAGGCGCCGCCGATCACCGGCAGGGGGGCTTCGCCGCGGGGATGGGTGGGGGCGGCCTTGGCCACCAGGGTCAGGGGGTCGGCCTCCACGGCCTTGAGGCAGTCGATCCAGCGGTAGACGAGCCGGTCGTGGGCCTCCCGGTTGTTGGCCGTGTAATGCACCTGCAGGTTCTGACCCCGCAGGGCGACCCGGTTGTGGGGATCGGGCCGCACGGCGCTCATCGCCCACCAGGTGATCGAGCGGGCGGCCAGCTGCTCGAGGCCGAAGTCCGGCAGCAGGCGGGTCACCAGGGAGAGCACCGGCGGTGACTCGGCAAACAGGGCGTCCTGGAGCACCCCACCGCCGCTCTGGATCGAACCGAGCGGGAAGTCGACGTTCTTGTCACCCCAGTAGAAGTCGGTGATGCCATGGCCGCGGGCGTAGCGGCCCGAGTTGGGGGCGGCCGCCAGCTGCAGGATCGAGGTGAGCTGGGGCTTCATCAGGTTGCGGCCCACCTGGTCGGAGCCGTTGGCCAGGCCGCGGGGGTGGTGGTCGGTGGCGGAACGCAGCAGGATCTCCGGTGTGCCGATGGCCCCGGCGGCCAGCACCACCTGGTGGCTGCGGAACAGCCAGCGCTGGTGGTCGATCTCCACCTCGACGCCCCGCACCTCCTGGCCCGAGGGGTTGACGTGCAGCTGCAGCACCCGGGCGTTCTCCCTCACCGTCACGGTGCTGGAGCCGCGCGCCGGATCCACGCCGAACAGCTCGGCATCGCCGGTGGGATCGACCGCCGACTCGGACCAGCTCAGGGGCAGGTCGTAGGGATGGAGCCCCTGGCGCTCGAAGGCGGCGCGCAGTTCCACCAGGAACGGCTCCACCGGCCGCGGCTCGGCCGGATAGGGACCCTCCCGCCCGGGGGCGGTGGGGTCGGCACCGGCCACGCCATGGACCCGATAGAGGGCTTCGGCCCGCTCGTACCAGGGGGCCAGGTCGGCATAGCGCAGCTGCCAGTCCGGGGACGGACCCTCCTGGAGCGCCACGCCGGTGAACTCCGGCTCCCGCATGCGCTCGAGCACGCCCCCCCAGATCTTGGTGTTGCCGCCGATGGCATGCACCATCTGGGGGGAGAACGGGTCACCGTCGGTGCCGAACCACTTCTCGTCGGGGTGGTAGCGCGGCTTGCGGAACAGCCCCACCTCGGCAACGTTCTGATCCGCCTGGGGCATCACCCCACCACGCTCCAGCAGCAGCACCGTGTGGCCCCCGTTGGCGAGGGCGGCGGCCAGGGTGCCACCACCGGCGCCACTGCCGATCAGGATCACGTCGTAGTGGGTGTCGTCGATTATCATGGTTCAGGCTCTCCAGACGTAGAGCAGCACGAACAGGATGATCCAGATCACATCCACGAAGTGCCAGAACAGGGACGTGGCGATGACGCCTTCTTCGCCCCGGTCGTAATTGCCGGGGACGAAGGATTTGGCCAGCATCAGGCCCATCAGCAGGATGCCGGTGAGCACATGCAGGCCATGGAAGCCGGTGAGCAGATAGAAGGTGCCGCCGAAGGTGCCGGAGGTGAAGCCGAAGCTGAGGCCGCGCCACTCCACCGCCTGGCCGTAGAGGAAATAGGCCCCCATGGCCATGGTCAGCAGCCAGAAGCCCCGGAACAGCCAGATCTTCCCCTTGCCCTTGAAATGCTCGGCCACCACCATCGTGAAGGAGCTGCTGACCAGTACCACCGTGTTGATCAGCGGCAGGCGCCATTCCAGGCCCTCCACACCGGCGGGCAGCCAGTCGATGGCGGAGAGCCGCAGCAGGGCGTAGCCGCTGAAGAACGCCAGGAAGATGACGCTCTCCGAGCACAGGAAGATGATGAACCCCGTGAGGTTGTGGTTGCCGTGCTGGCCTGCGCCGTGGCCGTGGGTCTCGGCGTGGGGCGCTGCCGTGTCGCCGGGGGTGACGGGGGTGCTGCTCATCGGTTGGCGTCCTGAAGGGTGAGGGTGCGCTCGATCTCGGTTTGGTGCTCCACCAGCGGTTCGCCGGTCCCGTAGCCGTAGGGGCGGCTGATCACGGTGGGCACGTGCTCACCGAAGTTGTCCTCCGCCGGCGGTGAGGGCAGCAGCCACTCCAGGCCAATGGCGTTCCAGGGGTTGTGCGGCGCCCTGGGGCCCCGGGCCCAGGAGCTGATCATGTTGAGCAGGAAGGGGATGATCGACACCCCCAGCAGGAAGGCCCCCAGGCTGGCCAGCACGTTCCAGAAGGCGAACTCCGGGTCGTAGGAGGAGACCCGCCGGGGCATGCCCATCAGGCCGAGCGGGTGCATGGGCAGGAAGTTGAGGTTGGCGCCGATGAAGGTGAGCACGAAATGCAGCTTGCCGAGGCCCTCGTAGGGCATGCGGCCCGTGAACTTGGGGAACCAGTGGTAGATGGCGGCGAACACACCCATCACGGCGGCGCCATAGATCACGTAGTGGAAGTGACCCACCACGAAGTAGGTGTTGCTGACGTGAATGTCGATCGGCACGGTGGCCAGCATGATGCCGGTGATGCCGGCGAACACGAAGTTGAACAGGCCGCCCAGGCAGAACAGCATCGGGGTGGTGAGCCGGATCTTGCCTCGCCACAGCGTTCCCAGCCAGGCGAACACCTTCACACCGGTGGGCACGGCGATCAGCATCGTGGTGACCATGAACAGGTTGCGCATCCACTGGGTGACGCCGCTGGGGAACATGTGGTGCACCCAGACGATCAGCCCCAGGCCGACGATGATGAAGGAGGCCAGGCACACATAGACGTAGCCGAACAGGGGCTTGCGCGAATAGACAGGGAACAGCTCCGAGAAGATGCCGAACACCGGCAGGATGATCACGTACACCGCCGGGTGGGAATAGAACCAGAAGAAGTGCTGATACAGCACCGGGTCGCCGCCCCCTTCCGGCCGGTAGAACGAGGTGCCGACGCTCAGATCCATCAGCAGCATCACGGCGCCGCCGGTGAGGGCGGGCAGGCCGATCAGCTGCAGGGTCTGGGCGGCGAGGGCCGTCCAGCAGAACACCGGCATGCGGAAGAAGCCCATGCCCGGCGCCCGCATCCGCAGGATCGTGGTGACGAAGTTCACCGCCCCCATGATCGAGGAGACGCCGGAGAGGGCCACGGCCAGCACCCAGAGGAACTCGCCGTTGATCAGGTGGCCGAGGGGGTTCTGGAGACTCACCGGCGGATAGGACCACCAGCCGGAGGTGGCGGGACCGCTGGGCACGAAGAAGCTGGCGATCAGCAGGATGCCGAACACCGGCACCAGCCAGAAGGCGGCGGTGTTGAGCCGCGGGAAAGCCATGTCGGGGGCGCCGATCATGGTGGGAATCAACAGGTTGTTGAGCCCGTTGAGCACCGGAAAGATGAACAGGAACAGCATGATCGTTCCGTGCATCGTGTAGAGGCCGTTGTACACGGTGCGATCCACCAGGTCGGCCTCGGGCGTGATCAGCTCCCCCCGCATGATCATGGCCAGCAGGCCACCCACGAGGAAGAAGAAGAAGGCCACCACGATGTACTGGATGCCGATCACCTTGGCATCGGTGCTGAAGCCGAAGTAACGCCGCCAGGAGGCGGGCGGTTCGGGGGAGAGGGCGGTGCTGGTCATGGCCTCAGGCGTCGTGGGGAAGGGAACGGGAACCGGGGGTGTTCACCTGGGGCGGCGGGGCCGGCACCACCGTGGGCCAGCCGCTGCGGGGCTGGCCCTGGCGTGCGGCGTACTCGTCGGCGGCGACGCTGAGGCCGGCCTGCAGGGGGGCCGCGGCGGCCTGCTTCAGCCAGGCGGTGTGGTCGTCGGCCGTCTCGACCACCACATCGGCCTGGTTGGCGGCGAACCAGGTGCCGCTGAACTGGGAATCCCGCAGGCGGTAGCGCCCGATGCGGGTGGGGGTGAGGCTGAAATCGATCGCCCGGCCCGGGATCACGTCCTGCTTGAGCCGGAAGGCCGGGATGAAGAAGCCGTGCAGCACGTCCTCCGAGACCAGCCGGAAGGTGACCGGCCGATCCAGCTGCAGGTGCAGCTCGGTGCTGGAGACGTTCTCGGCGTGGTAGCGGAACTCCCAGGACCATTGCCGGGCGATCACCTCCACCTCCTCCGCCGGTCCCTGGCCTTTCGGGGCGCCCATCGCCATGGGCAGGGGTTCGCTCAGATGGACGTGCTCCATCGGGCCCAGCACCCCGAGCTCGGTGTTGACCCGGATGGCATACCAGGCGATGGCCATCACCAGCACCAGCGGGATGGCGGTCCAGATCACCTCGAGGCGGGTGTTGCCCTCGATCGGCTCGGCATCGCTCTCGTCGTACTTCTCGGCCCGGTGCACGAGCATCACCCAGGCCATCACCGAGATCACCCCCAGGAACACGAAGGTGCCGACGCCGGTCTCGAAGCTGAACAGACCGTCCACCAGCGGGGCGGCATTGGAGGCCTGCACCGGCAGCCAGCGCAGGGACTGCCCCGCCACCCAGAGGCTGATCAGCAGCAGCAGGCCGACCCAGAGGGCCAGGGCGATGAGGGCGATGGGGCCGGGGCGACGCGGGGGGGCGGAGGTCATGGGAAGGGGGCCCTCAAGGAAGGGCGTCGCGGAGGTCGGCGCCGTTGGCCAGGAGCTGGTCGGCGGTGATGTGGACGCCGAACTCGGCCGCCAGTTCGGCCCCGAGGGTGCCGTGCAGGCCGATCACCAGGAACAGGGCCAGGCCCACCAGCAGGTAGAGCCACTGCACCTGCCGGCCCATGTCCCGGCGCCAGAGGAAGCGCTGATAGCCGCGCCAGACGGTCATGGCGATGATCGCCAGCAGGATCGCCACCCCGCCGACGCCGTGCCAGAGCATGGTTTCCATGCTCTGGAGGCCGATGCTGCTGGTGACGCCCGGCAGGGGCACCGCCAGCAGCATCTCGAAGAAGCCCGCCGCCACGGTGAAGAAGCTGACGATGGCGCAGGCCAGCAGGTTGTACCAGCCCACGTCGTGGAAGCCGGCCCGGGTGATCGGCAGGGCCAGGAAGCGGAACACCCGCTTCTCGATCGGGTAGAGGGCGCCGACGATGTCGAAGGCGATGGCGATCACGAACAGGCCGATCGTGAAGTGGACCAGATTCGGATGGATCGGCAGGCTGTAGGGCAGGTCGTTGGGCCCCAGCCAGTCGCCCAGCTGCTGGATCGGCGCCTCGGCCGGGAGCACGGAGAGGGCCATCAGATCAGCCCGGCCCGTCCGGCGGCCACCACCGGCACGGTGTGCAGGCCGTACACCCAGATCAGCTGGTTGCCCAGGGTGACCTGCACCACCACCAGGGCGGCCAGCACCCCGCCGGCGGCCAGGAAGGGCAGCGGCAGGGTCTCAGGGTCGCGGTTGCGCAGCACGTAACGCCAGCCGGTGAGCACCGAGAGGATGCCGGCCAACGACCATCCCAGGGTGCTGTGCAGGTTGAGGATCGCCCGGGACGCGCCATAGGGATCGGCCAGCCCCGCCTCCACCTGGCCGAAGATGATCGCCACGAAGATCGCCCCGGTGGCGAACAGCAGATTCCAGAAGCTGACTTCAAACAGATTCGGCCGTCGCAGCACGACACCGATCAGATCGAAGACCACGCTGATCACCGCCATGGCGATGACGAAGTGGACCACGATCGGATGGAGGGTGTCCATCCAGGGCAGGTTGTGGTCATTGAGGGCTGGCAGCAGTTGCTGCATGGGCACCGGCCACGCTGTGCCCCTTCACCATGGCCAGGCTCCGGCGGCTGGCCTGGGTCTGTGAGCTTTTATTGCAGGATTGTGGCGATATGCCGACGTGGCCGGGAGCTCGCCGTTTCCGGGATCCTCCCTAGCTTTCAGGCATCCCGCGGACCGCATCGATGGCGAAGGAACGCTTCTTCCTCGAGCTGGAGCCCAGCGAGGCTGTGATGAAGGGCTGGCCCCATGTGGTGATCGTGGGTGGCGGTTTCGCCGGGCTGAAGGCGGCCCACCGGCTGGCCGCCCAGCCGGTGCGGGTGACGCTGGTGGACAAGCGCAACTTCAATCTGTTCCAGCCCCTGCTGTATCAGGTGGCCTCCGGTCTGGTGTCGGAGGCGGATGTGGCGACGCCCCTGCGGCTGCTGCTGGCCAGGGCGGCCAACGTGCAGGTGCTGCTCGGTGAGGTGGTCGATCTCGATGCCGCCGCCCGGGAGGTGGTCTTCAACGATCGCCGCCTGCGCTACGACAGCCTGATCCTGGCCACCGGCTCCGGCAGCAGCTATTTCGGCCATGAGGAGTGGCGGGAACTGGCGCCACCGATGAAGATCCTCGAGCACGCCGATGAGATCCGGCGCCGGGTGCTCACGGCCCTGGAGGAGGCTGAGCAGACCCCGGATCCGGAACGCTGCCGTTTTCTGCAGTCGGTGGTGGTGGTCGGCGGCGGCCCCTCCGGCTGCGAGCTGGCCGGATCGATCAACGAGCTGATGCGCCACGCGGCACGGCGCGACTTCCGTCAGCTGGATCCGGGCCTCTGCCGCGTGGTGCTCGTCGACCCCGGCGACCGGGTGCTGCGGGCCATGGATCCATCGCTGTCCCAGGCGGCCGGCGACTATCTCGTCTCCCGCGGTGTGGAGCTGGTGCTGGGGGGGCGGGTGCAGAGCATCGAGGCCGGACGCCTCACGGTGGCCTTCAAGTCGCCGGCACCGGGAACCCCCGGCGAGCGGGTGCTGGAGGCGGCCACCATCTGCTGGAGTGCGGGGGTGCGCGCCTCCCATCTCGGCAAGCTGCTGGCGGAGCGCACCGGCTGTGCGGTCGACCGCGGTGGGCGGGTGGTCGTGGAGCCGGACTTCTCGATCGCCGGCCATCCGGAGATCCGGGTGGTGGGCGATCTCTGCTCCTATTCCCACACGGTCGATGGCAAGCCCCTGCCGGGCATGGCCGGCCCGGCGGTGCAGATGGGGGGCTGGGTCGCCCTCGACCTGCTGGCCCAGCTGGGGGGCCGGCGCCAGGCCCCCTTCCGCTGGTTCGACTTCGGCAGCATGGCGGTGATCGGCCCCCTCTGCGCCGTCGCCGACCTACGGGGCCTCAGGTTCACCGGTCCCCTCGGCTGGCTGCTATGGGGCCTAGCCCACCTGGCCTTCATGCCCGCCAACGAGAACCGCCTCACCCTGCTGACCAAGTGGCTGTGGATGATCGCCACCCAGCAGCGGGCCAGCCTGCTGATCACCGGCCGGCCCGACCAGCACCTGGGGGTGGAGGTGGGGCTGGAGCGGGCCGAACGGGCGGGGGACCCCGCTGCGCCCCCGGCGGTGACACCCGCGGCGGCCTCCACGGAGCAGCCGGCGGCGGCCTGAAGGCTCAGAGGCCGGGGCTGCTGTGCATCAGGCCCCCATCGGCGAAGATCGTGGTGGCGGTGATGTAGCTGGCGGCGTCGCTGGCCAGGAAGCCCACCACCTTGGCGATCTCCTCCGGCTGGGCCATGCGGCCCATCGGGATGGCGGCGTTGAGCTTGGCCAGCAGCTCGGGATTGTTCATGGTGGAGTCGTTGATCGGTGTGGCCACGGCGCCGGGCCCCACATTGACGATGGTGATGCCGTGGGGCGCCAGTTCCAGGGCCGCGGTGCGGGTGAGCATGCGCACACCCCCCTTGGCGCAGCAGTAGGGGGTGTTGTCGGGCATCGGCCAGTCCTCGTGCACCGAGGAGATGTTGATGATGCGGCCGCCGCCGCCCTGGGCGATCATCTGCTTGGCGGCGAACTGGGTGGCGAAGAACACACCGCGCAGGTTGACGTCCAGCACCTTGTCGAAATTGTCCGGGGTGGTGGTGAGGATCGAGGTGCGGGTTTCGATGCCAGCGTTGTTGATCATCACATCGAGACGACCATATTTCTGCACGGTGGTGTCCACCAGGCGCTGCAGGTCATCGAGCTTGCCCACATCGGCCTGAACCCCGAAGCTGCAGCCGCCATAGGCGCCGATTTCACGCTCCAGTTCCTCGGTGGCTTCGGGATGGGAGCGGTAATCGATCACCACCTTGGCGCCGAGTTCGGCCAGATATTCCACGATCGATTTGCCGATGCCGCTGTTGCCGCCGGTGACGATGGCGACCTTGCCCTGCAGCAGGGTGGACAGGGCCTTGCCGGCCAGGGGGTTGGAGCTCGTCATCGGGTACGGCCAGGAAAGGAATGGGGAGGGATGTCCACGGTTTCATCCTAGGGACGCCCACAGGAGCGACACTTGATTGGGATCGTTGCGGCGACGGACAACGCACCACCGGGATGCGGTGACCGTGGCATCACACCGGATGGCCCCTACGCTGAGGCCCAAGCGAGTGGAACCAGCCCGATGGACGGCGAAGCGTTGCAGGAGCCGGACAGCAACGGGACCCGCAATGGGCCGGTGAAACCTTCGGTGGCCAGGGGGGCGGCCCTGCTGGTGGCGGCCTTCCTGGCCAATACCTTGCAGAGCGCGTTTGCGCGGGCGGTGGGCAGTGCCATGGATGCGCTGATGTTCACCTGGCTGACATTTGTGCTGGCGCTGCTGCTGCTGATTCCCTTGCTGGTGATGCGCGGGGGGCGCGATCTTCCCACGCGGGTGTTTCCTCTTCACCTTCTTCGTGGCGGCATGGGCATGGCAGGGTTTCTGTTGTTCATGTCGGCGGCCAAGCTGGTGAATCTTGTCAACGCCAATGTGCTGCTGAACACGACGCCCATGTTCATCCCGTTGCTGGCCTGGCTGGTGCTCAGGCAGCGTATTCCCCCCAGCCTGTGGAAGGCCCTCGCGGTGGGATTTGCCGGGATGGTGATTGTCGTTCAGCCCAACGCTAGTCTCCTTGACAAGCCCGGTGATCTTCTGGGGTTGGCGGCCGGATTCGTCTGCGCCATCGAATTTCTGGCGGTGAAGGCCCTGGGCAGGAGTGAATCTGCCCTGACGCAGCTGGTCTATTTCCTGGCCATCGGCGGCCTGGTCTCCAGCCTGATGATGGTGGGACAGTTCCACGCCATCAGCCCCGATCAGTTCCTGTGGGTGCTGGCCTCGGCCCTCTGTCTGCTCAGCTTCCAGTTTCTGCTGATCCGCGCCTACAGCTATGCCGATCCCAGTGCGATCGGAGCCTTTCAGTATTCCTCCGTGGTCTTCGCCGGCCTGATCGGCTGGATCTGGTTCGGCCAGATCCCCAATGCCGGCGTGATCGTGGGAACGGTGCTGATCTGCGTTGGCGGGGTGCTCAGCCTGGTGGGGCAGAACCCTGTGGCCGCCCCCCAGCCATGACCCTTCCCCACATCGACAGCCTCGGCTTCACCACGGCCGATGCCGAGGCCAGCGCCGCCTTCTTCGAGACCTGCCTGGGCTTCCAGCGTCTGGGGGAGGCCGTGGTGCTGGAGGGCGGCGCCTACGCCCGGTTGGTGGGCCTGCCGGATGCCCGCCTCCGGGTGCTGCGGCTGGCGATCGGGGCGGAGGTGCTGGAGCTCACCGAGGTGCTCACACCGGGTCCGGGCGTCCGTCCGGGGCGGCCGGTCCCGGCCGGTTCCCGCAGCAACGACCGCTGGTTCCAGCACGCCTGCCTGGTGGTCAATCGCCTGGAGGCGGCCCTGGCGGCGCTGCAGCCGGCCTTCGCTGCCGGCCGGATCACGGCGATCTCCTCCGCGCCCCAGCGCCTGCCGGACTGGAATGCGGCCGCCGCCGGCATCCTTGCCTTCAAGTTCCGCGACCCGGACGGCCATCCCCTGGAGCTGCTGCAGTTCCCGCCGGACAAGGGGGAGGCCCGCTGGCATGGGGCGTCCCCCGGCCCGGTGCTCGGCATCGACCACAGCGCCATCGGCATCGCCGACACGGTCGCCAGCGGCCGGTTCTACCGCGAGCTCCTGGGTCTGGCCGCCGGCGGCGACGGCGTCAACAGCGGCCCGGAGCAGGACGGCCTCGACGGTCTGGCGGGCACCCGGGTGCGTATCACCGGCCACCGCTGCCCCAGCGGCGCCGGTGTCGAGTGCCTCGACTACCGCGAACCCACCGGTGGCCGGCCCATGCCCGCCGACCAGGGCCTCCAGGACCTGGCCCACTGGCAGCTGCGCCTGCGGATGGCCGACCTGGAGGCCATCGCCGACCGGGCCGGGGCCCTGGGGGGGCGGGTGATGTCGCCGGGGATCGTCGCGCTGGGGGATCAGGCGGAATGGCTCGGGGCTAGCCGGGCCCTGCAGCTGGCGGATCCGGATGGCCATCGCCTGCAGCTGCTGCAGAACTGAGGCCCACCACCAGCACCACGATCGAGCGGGGGCCCAGGGTGTAAGTGTCCGCCTCAAGGGCCGGCGCGCTGATCCAGGGCACGATGTCCTCCGGGCTGGGCCGGGAGGTGTCGATCCAGCGGCGCCAGTTCGGCTGGTCGCCCTCGGCGCCGGGCAGCCGGAAGCACAGCGGCTCCCACCAGGCGTTGACCATGGCGTGCCAGCGGAACCGGTGGTCGACGCTGGTGATCGTGGCGGCGAAGGCGTGGGAGCTCTCGCTCCAGTCGGGCTGGTCGGGTTCGACCCCATGCCAGCGCACGTGGTGGCGCCGCACCAGTTCGCCGAGGCTGAGGTTGCGGGCGTTGACCACCACATCGCGGCGCTGGCGGTAGGCGAGCAGCTCCCGCACGAAGCGATGCAGGTCGGCGTTGCGCTCCAGCAGCGACCAGTCCAGCCAGCTGATCGGGTTGTCCTGGGCGTAGGCGTTGTTGTTGCCCTGCTGGCTGCGGCCGAGCTCATCGCCCATGGCCAGCATCGGCGTGCCCACCGCCAGCAGCAGCATGGTCAGCAGGTTGCGGCTCTGGCGGGCGCGCAGGGCCAGGACCTCGACGTCGGTGGTGGGCCCTTCGACGCCGCCGTTCCAGCTGGCGTTGTCGTCGCTGCCGTCGCGGTTGCCCTCGCCGTTGGCCTCGTTGTGCTTGCCGTTGTAGCTGACCAGATCGGCCAGGGTGAAGCCGTCGTGGCAGGTGATGAAGTTGACGCTGGCCTCCGCCTCCCGCTGCTTGTGGCCGTAGATGTCGGGGCTGCCCATCAGCCGCTGGCCGACGCTGGCCGCCAGGCCCCTGTCCCCCTTGATGAAGCGGCGCACGTCATCGCGGAAGCGGCCGTTCCACTCCTGCCAGTTGTCGCCGACGAAGCTGCCCACCTGATAGAGGCCGCCGGCATCCCAGGCCTCGGCGATCAGCTTGGTGCCCGCCAGCACCGGATCGGTGTCGATGTCCCAGAGGACCGGCGAGAGGGGGGTGGGTCGGCCGGTCTGGTCCCGGTCCAGCACCGAGGCCAGATCGAAACGGAAGCCATCGACATGCAGATGCTGCACCCAGTGGCGCAGGCTCTCGCGGATCAGGCGCCGCACCACCGGGTGGTTGGCGTTGAACGTGTTGCCGCAGCCGGTGACGTCGATATAGGTGCCGTCTTCGTTCTGCAGGTAGTAGTCGCCGTCCGCCAGCCCGCGGAAGCAGAAGGCCGGCCCCTCGGCGTCCCCTTCGGCGGTGTGGTTGAACACCACATCGAGGATCACCTCGATGCCGGCGCGGTGCAGCGCCTTGACCAGGTCGCGGAACTCGTCGATCACCGCCAGGGGGTCGGCGCTGCAGGCGTAGCCCGGGTGGGGGGCGAAGAAGGAGACCGGCTGGTAACCCCAGTAGTTGCGCAGGCCGGCGGGGGCCGCCAGGGGATCGAAGGCGAACACCGGCAGCAGTTCCACCGCCGTGATGCCCAGGTCCTGGAGGTAGGGGATCCGGCTGATCAGGCCCCGGTAGGTGCCCGCCTGCTCCGGCGGCAGGCCGGCGCTGGGGTGGGCGGTGAAGCCGCGCACGTGCAGCTCGTAGATCACCGTCTCGCGGGAGGGCCGGTGCAGGGGCCGATCCCCTTCCCAGTCGTAGGCGAGCGGGTCGGCCACCACGCTCTTCATGGCGGTGCCCCAGTCGCCGGCGCTGCTGCGGCCGGGGGCGCGGCCGTAGCCCGACGGCATCGCCAGGGCCAGCCCGTGGGGATCGAGCAGCAGGTTGGCCGGATTGAAACGCAGCCCCAGCTGGGGCTGCTGGGGCCCTTCGACACGCCAGCCATAGGGCTGCCCCGGCCCGATCCCCTCCAGCCGGCAGTGCCAGTAGTCGCCGGTGTGGTGCCGGTCGGGGTCGAGGGCGACACGCCGGCATGGCACGGCATCGTCGAGCCGCGCGAACAGGCACAGCTCTACCGCCGTGGCCCGCCGGGCATAGAGGCTGAAGTTGACTCCCCCATCGCTGAGCGAGGCGCCCAGGGGGGCACTGCTGCCCGGGGACGGCGGGGCCGCCGTGCATGAGGTCATGGCGTCGGCTGGGGTGGAGGGGACAGGGGGCCCGCCCACCGCATGATGGCCAGGACCCCCGGTTTCGCCCGGCCCCGCCGCGGCGCCGTCCGCCGACTCTGCTTACGGTGAGCCGGCACGCCGTCCCGCCGTTCCGCCCGCCGATGGATCTCGAGATCGTCACCCTGCTCGTGCCCACCGGCCCGTCCCTGGCGGCCGGGGCCGGGCTGCTGGTGCTGCGGCTGTTCGTGGGGGTGGCCTTCATCCGCCACGGCTGGCCGAAGCTGCGCAACCTCCGCACTTGGTCCACGGCGATGAAGACGCCGGAGTGGCTCTGCTTCCTCTCGGCGGCCTCGATGTGGGGCGCGGGCATCGCCCTGATTCCCGGTCTGCTCACCCCCCTGGCGGCCCTGGCGATCCTGGTGTCGATGGCCTACGCCATGGTGCTGGAGCTGGTTTCCGGGTCCCCCTTCATCGCACCGGATCCCTATCAGATTCCCGAGGGGGACTACGCCGGACCGATGGGCGTCGGTGAGCCGCCCAGCTGGGAGAAGGCGGCCATGTACGTGGTGATGTGCCTGGTGCTGATCACCTCCGGCGGCGGCCTGCTGTCCCTCGACAACCTGCTGATCGCTGACCTGCTGGGCGCCCTTCTCTGAAGGGCCGCCCGGGGCCGCCGACCGGATCAGTCGCGCTCCGGCGATGCCGCGGAGGGTTGGTCCTCCCGCTCACCGCCCCAGTACTTGAAGGCCAGCAGGGCCAGGGTCACCACGGCCATGCCGGCGCCGGGGAAGAAGATGTCGGCGCCGGCGACGGAGTGGGCGGGGTCGTCGGGGTCGAAGCTGTTGAGCAGCTCGAGAAAGGAGATTGCCATCGCCAGGATGATGAAGTTGGCGAACATGCCCTTCACTTCGTGGAAGTTCCGGAAGCTGAGGGTCTTCGGCAGCTTCAGCTCGCTGATGAACAGGGAGAACATGCCGATCGCCAGGGCCAGGCAGCCCGTTCCCACCAGCAGCAGGTCGATCCCCTCGAGAATGTCCATCTCGAAGCGGTTGAGATCCACCAGGTCGGTGATGCTCACCAGGGCCAGTCGCAGCTGCTCCAGGATCAGCCGGCTGCCGCGCAGAAACAGGGCCAGGCAGCTGGCCAGCAGCGCCAGGATCGGCACCAGGGTGAGGTAGCGGGCGCGCAGGAGCAGGCGGTGCAGCATGGGGGTGCGGCGTGGATGGGATTTCAGGGCAGGGGGGGCAGGCGCGGACAGGCCTCCACCAGGGTGCGGGTGATCGCCGCCTGGGGGTGGGCCAGCAGCTCGGCACCGGCCCCCTGCTCGACGACGCGACCGCCGTCGAGCACGAGGACCCGATGGCAGAAGCCGCCGGCCACCGAGAGGTCGTGGGTGATGAACAGCATGCCCAGGCCGAGCTGGCCCTGCAGGCGTCGCAGCAGGGCCAGCACGTCGGCCTGGACCTCGGCGTCGAGCATGCTGACGCTCTCGTCGCAGAGCAGCACCTGGGGGCCCAGGATCAGGGCGCGGGCGATCGCCACCCGCTGCTGCTGGCCGCCCGAGAGCTGGCGGGGCAGGCGGTCTTCGAAGGATTCGGGCGGATCGAGCCCCACCAGGGCCAGCTGCTCCCTGGCGCGGCGGCGGGCCTCCGGGCGGCGGGCCAGTCCATGGATCAGCAGGGGGTCGGCCACCGCCTCCCCCACGGTCATCTGGGGGTTGAGGCAGGCCAGGGGATCCTGGAAGACCATCTGCAGGCGGCGCCGGGCCCGCCGCAGCGACCGCCCCCCCAGGCGCCGCAGGTCGACTCCCTGGAGCCGCACCGCCCCGCCCCGTACCGGCGCCAACCCCATCAGGGCGCGGCAGAGGCTGCTCTTGCCACAGCCCGACGCCCCCACCACGCCGATGGTTTCCCCTTCGTGCAGGGTCAGGCTCACCCCGTCGACCGCCTTGATCCAGCGCGGCTGCCAGGGCAGGGAGGGCAGGGGGTGCCAGCTGCGCAGTTCCTCCACCTCCAGCAGCACCGGCGCGGCGGCGGGGGCCTCGCTGCGCCCGCCCTCCCGCTCCCGGGCGGCGCCCACCAGCCGCCGGGCCAGGGGCGAGGCCGGGGCGGTGAGCAGCTGGAGGCTCGGGGCCTCCTCCACCAGCCGCCCCTGATCGAGCACGGCGATGCGGTCGCACCAGTGGCCGGCCATGGCCAGGTCGTGGCTGATCAGCAGCAGGGCGCTGCCGGTTTCGGTGCAGAGCTCGCTCAGCTGGGCCATCACCTGGCCGGCCACGGCCACATCCAGGCTGGTGGTGGGTTCGTCGGCGATCACCAGGGGCGGGTGCAGGGCTAGGGCCAGGGCGATGGCCAGGCGCTGGCGCATGCCGCCGCTGAATTCGTGGGGGAAGCTGCCGTAGCGCTCCGGGGCGATCCCCACCCGGGCCAGCAGCTCCCGGGCCCGCTCGCGGCCCCCACCGCGGTGGGCGGCCAGGGTGTCCCGCAGGTGCTCGCCGATGGTGAGCAGGGGATTGAGCCGGGTCATCGGGTCCTGGAACACCAGGCCCACCGCCTCGCCCCGCAGCCGGCGCAGGGCGGCGCGCCGCAGGCGGCGGGGGTCCTGTCCCGCCAGCAGCAGCTCGCCGTCGCAGACGCTGCCCGGCGGCAGCAGCTGCAGCACGGCCCGGGCCACGGTGCTCTTGCCACAGCCCGAGGGACCCACCAGGGCCAGCCGTTCGCCGGGGCTGAGGGTCAGATCAAGCCCATCGAGGGTGGGCCGTTCACTGCCGGGGTAACGCACCTGCAGACCACCGATCCGCAGCACCGGGGCCGCGGGCAGGGACGGGGCGGGCAGGGCCATGGACGACACCGGCGGCGCCCAGTCTGGATGGCCGAATGCGCAAATCCCCTGGTTCGTGACGATTGCCCCATACCATGGGTGCACCCTGAAGGGTGTGATGCTGAGGGTGGCGCCGGATCCAGGTTCCTCTCCGCTGGCTTACGCCTCGGCCGCAACTTCCGCTGCTCCGGAAGGGCCGCGGGAAATGGCGCAGGAGCCGCCCTCTGGCCTGGAGGCTCCGGCACCCCAGGCTGCCCCCGAGCGTGACTACGGCGTCCCCCTGCCGGCCTGGCTGCGCCAGAGCCTCCAGCAACGGCAGCCCGCCGATGCGGAGGCGCGCCCGGTCGATCCGGAGGCCCTGGTGGCCACGGCCTTCGACTTCGCCTACCAGCTCCACGACGGCCAGTTCCGGGCCAGCGGCGAGCCCTACATCGTCCATCCGATCGCCGTTGCCGGTCTGCTGCGCGACATCGGCGCCAGCGCGGCGGTGATCGCCGCCGGCTTCCTCCACGACGTGGTGGAAGACACCCAGGTCACCCCCGAGGAGATCGAAGCGCGTTTCGGCGAGGAGGTACGCGCCCTGGTGGAGGGGGTCACCAAGCTGGGCGGCATCCATTTCACCAACCGCACCGAGGCCCAGGCGGAGAACCTGCGGCGCATGTTCCTGGCCATGGCCAGTGACATCCGGGTGGTGCTGGTCAAGCTGGCCGACCGGCTGCACAACATGCGCACCCTCGGCGCCCTCAAGCCTGAGAAGCAGCAGCGCATCGCCCGGGAGACCCGCGACATCTACGCCCCCCTGGCCAACCGCCTGGGCATCGGTCGCTTCAAGTGGGAGCTGGAGGACCTGGCCTTCAAGGTGCTGGAGCCCGAGTCCTACCGCGACGTGCAGCAGCAGGTCGCCACTAAGCGCAGCGAACGGGAGGAGCGGCTCGGGGCCACGGTGCAGCTGCTGCGCGACCGGCTGGTGGCGGCGGGCCTGCAGGACTGCGAGGTGAGCGGCCGACCGAAGCACCTCTACGGCATCTGGAGCAAGATGCAGCGCCAGCAGAAGGCCTTCCACGAGATCTACGACGTGGCGGCCCTGCGGATCCTGTGCCCGAGCGTGGAGAGCTGCTACCGGGCCCTGGCCGTGGTTCACGACATCTTCCGGCCGATCCCCGGCCGCTTCAAGGACTACATCGGCCTGCCCAAGCCCAACGGCTACCAGTCGCTGCACACGGCGGTGATCGGCCGCCACCGGCCGATCGAGGTCCAGATCCGCACCACGGAGATGCACCAGGTGGCGGAGTACGGCATCGCCGCCCACTGGAAGTACAAGGAGGGGGGCTCGCCGGCCGCCGGCGACACCGAGCGCTTCAACTGGCTGCGGCAGCTGGTCGACTGGCAGAAGGACGACGGCGGCGAGGACAGCAGCGACTTCCTGGCCTCGATCAAGGAGGACCTCTTCGATGAGGAGGTGTTCGTGTTCACTCCCAAGGGGGATGTGGTGGGGCTGCGCAAGGGCTCCACCGCCGTCGACTTCGCCTTCCGCATCCACTCGGAGGTGGGCAACCACTGCCAGGGCGTACGCATCAACGACCGCCTCTGTCCCCTGGCCACACCGCTGCAGAACGGCGATTTCGTGCAGGTGATCACCGCCAAGAACGCCCACCCGAGCCTCGACTGGCTCAACTTCGTGGCCACCCCCACGGCCCGCAATCGCATCCGGGGCTGGTACAAACGCAGCCACCGCGACGACAACATCCAGCGGGGCACCGAGATGCTCGAGCGGGAGCTGGGCCGCGACGGCTTCGACGCCCTGCTCAACGGCGAGGCGATCGCCCGGGTGGCCAAGCGCTGCAACCTGGTGGGCACCGAGGATCTGCTGGCCGCCCTGGGCTTCGGCGGCGTCACCCTGCAGCAGGTGCTGAACCGCCTGCGGGAGGAGGTGCGCCTCAGCACCGCCGCCGCCGCCCCGGTCCCCACCAACGAGGAGGTGGCCGCCGGGGTGGCCGCGGCCCAGCCGCGCCAGGCCCCCCACGGGCACCCCTCGAACAGCCCGATCCTGGGGCTGGAAGGGCTGGAATACCGCCTGGGGGGCTGCTGCAGCCCCCTGCCTGGGGAAGCGATCGTGGGCACCGTGGCCCTGGGCAACCACGGCATCACCATTCACCGCCAGGACTGCGCCAACGTGCCCCAGGTGCCGGTGGAGCGGCGGTTGCCGGTGCGCTGGAACCCGCTCGGCGAGGCCCAGCAACGGCGCTACCCGGTGCGGCTGCGCATCGAGGTGCTTGACCGGGTGGGGGTGCTCAAGGACATCCTGATGCGCCTTTCCGACCACCGCATCAACGTCAGCGATGCCCGGGTGCGCACGAGCGCCGGCAAGCCGGCCCGCATCGATCTGCGGGTCGAGCTGCTCAGCGCCGCCCAGCTGGGCACCACCATGGACCAGATCCGCTCCATGGCCGACGTGCTCGACCTCTGCCGCACCGGCATCGGCTGAACCTGCCGGCGGACCGGTCCCGTCAGGCGGCGGCCCGGCGGGCCCCCAGCAGCACCTGTTTCATGCTGCCGTTGGCCTGGAAGGACAGCACCAGCAGATAGGCCGCCAGAAACAGTATCCCGCCCACCGCGGCCAGCAGGCCCAGGCCGAGTCCCTTGGCGGAGAAGTCATGTCTCCACGCCACCCAGAGTCCCGTGAGCAGCAGCATGCCGAGGAAATCCAGATCGAACTGCCCGGGCCAGCCCATCCCCCGGAAGTCCGACAGGAAGACACTCACCAGGTCGATGCCATGGTGCGCCACCACCACCGCTGTGTAGCCGGCCACGGCGAGCCACAGCAGCACGAGAGCGGCACGAAAGGCGGCCATGGTGGGAGGTTCCTGAGGTGACGAACCACTCTGGAACGGCGCGCCGGAGGGCGCTGCTTCCGCGATCACACACCGGGGCGAGCGGGGCGCCGGGCCCGGCCGTCACTTCATGATCAGCACGTCCACCCCGGGCGTTCGGCTGCGCACCTGAACCCCCACATCGTGCTCGCTGCGGTGGAACTGGAGGTTGATCTCCTCGTCGCCCAGCCGCAGGCCGTTGATGTCCAGCAGGTTCAGGCCCCTCGGCAGGCAGGGATTGTGGAGGCGCACCTGCACCCGGCTGCTGCCGTGCTCCCGCTCGATCGCCATGCCGGTGATCGCCTCCAGCAGGCCGAACACACTGGCGCTGGCCCAGGCCTGGGGGCTGCAGGCCACCGGATAGAAGGTGGGGCCCTCTTCCTCCCGGCGCGGGAAGCCGCAGAACAGCTCCGGCAACTGGAACATCGGCACCGCACTGGCGGTCTCGAACAGACCGGTCAGGATCTGCAGGGTTTCGGACCGGTGGCCGTACCGGGCCAGCCCCATGCCGATCAGGGCGTTGTCATGGGGCCAGACGGAACCGTTGTGGTAACTCATCGGGTTGTAGCGCCGCTCCCGCTCATCCAGGGTGCGGATGCCCCAGCCGTTGAAACTGGTGGGGGCCAGCAGCTGCCGCGCCACCGCCGCCGCCGCCTCCGAGGTGGCGATGCCTGTCCACAGGCATTGACCTGCATTGGAGGCCCGCACCTGGCAGGTCTGGCCTTCGCCATCAATGGCGAGGGCATAGGAATCGATCGAGGGCGTCCAGAAGGCCCGATGGAACCGGTGACGCAGTTCGGCGGCCTCCTCCAGCAGCGTCTCGGCATCCGAGGGCCGTCCGAGGCGGTGATAGACCGTGGCGAGTGATCGGCGGGCGCCATAGGCGTAGGCCTGCACCTCGCACAGGGCGATCGAACCCTCGGCCAGGCGGCCATCGGCGTGATGGATGGCATCGTCGGAATCCTTCCAGCCCTGATTGCGCAGGCCGTTCTCCGCCACCCGCAGGTAGCGGAGGAAGCCATCGAAGCTGCCGGCTTCGGCCCTGTGGATCCAGGCCATGGCCGCCTCCAGCTCGGGCAGCAGGCCGGCGACGAAGTCCCGGTCATCGCTGCGGCAGAGATAATCGCCCGCCAGCATCAGAAACAGCGGCGTGGAGTCGACGGCGCCGTAGTACCTGGAAAACGGAACTTCGCCGAGCGCCGCCATCTCGCCAAGCCGCGATTCGTGCAGGATCTTGCCCGGCTCCTCGTCGTGGGACGGATTGTCGGAAACCGCCTGGCTGCAGGCCAGGTAGCCCAGCACCCCACGGGCCAGCCGCGGCTCCACCATCAGCATCTGGCGCGCCGTGATCAGGCCGTCCCGGCCGAAAGGACAGCTGAACCAGGGCACCCCGGCGTAGGGGTAGAGCCCATCCTCCACCTGGCTGGCCAGCAGATGCACATCGGAGAAGGAGCGCATCAGCCAGCTGTTGAAGGCCGGGTTGTCACTGACCACCGATGCGGCGCTGCTCCGGGCCTCCCGGAAGCGCTGGATCGTGGCGGCCATGGCGGAGTTGAAGTGATCTTCCGCGCCCAACGGCTCAGCATCGGGGTGGAAATCCAGCACCAGGAAGATCCGTCGCGTCTGCCGGGGCTCCAGGCTCACCTGCAGCCCGATGTGCTCCTCGCCCACCTCCCCGACCGGATCGCTCAGGCGCAGGACCGTGACCCGGTCTTCCCCATCCAGGCCCCGGTAGATCATTTCCAGGGTGCCTCCCAGGCCCCGACGGACCGTTCGGCCCCGCTCCGAACGGGTGTACCCCCTCACCTCGAAGATGTCGCAGAAGTCCGCATCGAGCCGCAGGGTCAGCGGCATCGTGACGGGCAGGTCTCCGTAACTGGTGAAGCAGAACTGCTGCAGGCAGGCGGTGGCGGTCAGGACGGTGCTGCGCTCCAGGTGGATGGTCATCGACGCCGAGCCACCGGTACCACCGTCGTTGTTGCTTAGATGGCTCACGAGCACCCCCACCGCCCCACGCTCGGTGGAGCTCAGGACCAGGGGCGGTCGTCCCCACAGCAACAGCTGCAGCCGGCTGACGTGGCGTGTGCCGCGGTGGAAGATGCCGACATCGTGCTGGCCGTCCGGGCAGATCTCGCCACGGGAATCCAGGATCGCGAAGGTTTCCTCGTTCTTGAGGACGAAGGGATGCAGCGGATCAGGCATGCACCGGTGTGCGGTGGGCGGGGCTGTGGCAGCGGCGTGCCTGGATCTGGTGCCGGTAGAGGTGCTCGTAGTCCTCGGCCTGGCGACTGACGGAGAAGCACACTTCGAAGTGGCTGCGGACCCGCGAGCGATCGAGCTGTTCGAGCCGTCCGACCGTGGCGATGGCTTCCTCGATCGAAGTCACCAGGAAGCCGTTGACCCCCTCACGGATGACTTCCGGGGTGGAGCCGTTGCGCCAGGCGATCACCGGGGTGCCACAGGCATTGGCTTCGATCATCACCAGGCCGAAGGGTTCGGGCCAGTCGATTGGAAACAGCAGGGCGAGGGCATGGCCGAGCAGCTCCTGCTTGCCGGCATCATCCACTTCACCGATGAATTCCACCAGGGGATTGTTCAGTAACAGCGGCTCGATGTGATCGTGGAAGTAGGGAGTATCCACTGGATCAATTTTGGCGGCCACCTTCAGCGGCAGGCCTACGGCCGTGGCGATGGCGATGGCGCGATCCAGCCGTTTCTCCGGTGAGATGCGGCCGATAAAGGCCAGGTAGGGCCTGGGTGTGGGCTGGTAGCGATAGAGGTCGTTGGGGAGTCCGTGGTAAACGTTGCCGAGCCAGTTGGCGCTGGGAACGGGCTGACGCTGGGTTTCGGAGATCGAGACCAGGGGCACCCGATGGAAATGGGTGTACAGCAGCTTCTGCTCGGGCGCATGCAGGGGGCCGTGAAGGGTGTTCAGATGGGGAATGCCCAGCAGGTTGGAGAGGGGAAAATGGGAATGGCCGTTGTGGAAATGGAGGATGTCGAAGTCATCCAGTTTCTCGAGCACGCGATCGAGCTGAATCGCGTTGTGAACGCTGGCGTCAGACACCTGTCCGCTTTGCCGCAGGGCCAGGGGAACACAGGCGCAGAGCTTGGCGCTGGTCAGAGAATCGCCGCTTGCAAATAAAACCACATCATGCCCCCGTCGCACCAGTTCTTCGGTGAGATAGTGAACAACCCGTTCTGTTCCCCCATAGCCAACCGGTGGAACTCTCTCGTGGAGCGTTGAAATCTGCGCGATTCTCATCACTTCACCTTCCTCTTCGGGTCTGCTTCTCCCCTTAACCCTATGCAGAAAACCCAGGCCGGATGGTGACACTGCAGATCTGCTGCAGTCCGGCAGGTTGTTGTTCAGGTGCCGGCGATGGGCTGCAGCGAGAGGCTGGAAAGAAGCACGACGGCCGCCCAGAGATCGGAGACCATGGCGATTGTTTTCTTATAGCGGGGATGGAGAATCTGATGCCGACCCGGTCTAGTCGGCGCGCTCCTGCTTGAGGATCCTGCCCGTCGCCGCGTCGATGCTGATCGTGCGTCGGCCGCTCGAGCCGGCCATGTCGACGTCCCAGACGGTGCGGCCGTTCTCGGTGTCCAGATCGATCGCGATCACCCGGCCCCCGGAGACGGCGGCCGTGGCGGTTGCGATGGCCTGCTGGACCGTCACCACCGGTCCGGGCCCAAGGGCTTCCCGCGGCAGCGACTCCCGTTCCTGCCTCAGTACCGCTCCGGTGGTGGCGTTGATGGAAAGCTCGAGCCCGGTGTTGTCGGGCCTGCGGACGAGCACCTCCCATACCGCCCGGCCCTCCTTGCCCCCCGGATCGACGTCGACGACGGTCCCGCCGGGGACCCGCTGCAGGGCGATGGCGGCCGCCCGGGCGGCCGTGATCCGGGCGGTGGTGCCGGCCTCGCTGGCCAGCGCCTGTCCCGCCCCCAGGGCCAGTCCCACGGCAAGGGCGAGTGCGGGGATGGACAAGGTGGTCCGACGTGCCATTCCAACGGTTCGCAAGGGAATCAACGTAACGACGCCGATTCCGTTCCGGAACCGGACCTTCATGGACCCAGGCAGTCCGCCGCCTGGGGATCCGCTGCTGGAAGGGCTCAGGCTCTGGTCCGTGCCCGCTCCTTAGGGTCGCCCCTGTCATCGCCCAATGCCCATGGCCACCCGCCCCAATCCGCTGCTGGGGCTGCCCTTCGAGGGGGCCCTCGAGGATCTCGGGCCTGAGTACTGGGACGTGGTGGAGGCGGCGACCTTTCCACGCACGCGGCTGCGGTTCCGCAACGACCCCCTGCTGCACCAGCTGGGCCTGGACCCGGCCAGCGTCAGTGACGACGACATCGAGGCGGCCTACGGCCGTTTTGAGGGCCGCGCCCCCCTGCTGGCCCTCCGCTACCACGGCCACCAGTTCGGCACCTACAACCCCCTGCTGGGGGACGGGCGCGGCTTCCTCTACGGCCAGCTGCGCGATCGCCACGGCCAGCTGCTTGACCTGGGCACCAAGGGGTCCGGCACCACCCCCTGGAGCCGGGGCGGTGACGGCCGCCTCACCCTCAAGGGCGGGGTGCGGGAGGTGATCGCCGGCGAGGCCCTGCAGCGCCTCGGCGTCAGCACCAGCCGCACCCTGGCGTTGATCGAGACCGGTGAAGACCTCTGGCGCGGCGATGAACCCTCCCCCACCCGCAGTGCGGTGATGGTGCGCGTGGCCCGCACCCACCTGCGCTTCGGCACCTGCGAACGACTGCTCTTCCGCCGCCAGCCGGCCCAGCTGGAGCGGCTGCTGCGCCACGTGGTGGCCTGCCATTACCCGCACCTGGCGGTGAGCCACGGCGACGGTGAACCGCTGCTGGTGGCCTTCTACGGCGCGCTGGTGCAGCGGGTGGCGCGGCTGGCGGCCGAATGGATGGCGGCGGGCTTCACCCACGGGGTGCTCAACACCGACAACATGTCGCTGGCGGGGGAGAGCTTCGACTACGGCCCCTTCGCCTTCCTCGAAACCTGGGATCCGGGTTTCACCGCCGCCTACTTCGACCACGACGGCCTCTACGCCTACGGCCGCCAGCCGCTGGTCTGCGAGCAAAACCTGCGGCTGCTGCAGGAGCCCCTGGCGATGCTGCTGCCCCGGGCGCCCCTGGAGGCGGCGCTGGAGCCGTTCGGGGAGGTCTACGACGCCCACTACCGCCGTTGCCTGCTGCGCCGCCTGGGCATCGACGCCCCCACCAGTGCCGAGGCGGCCGCCGATCTCCCCGATCCGCTGCCCGCCACCCTGCGGCTGCTGGCGGGCTGGCCGGTGGCCTACGGCTCCTTCTTCGCCGCCCTGGCCGGGCGCGTCCGGGGGGGCGGGCTGCCGGCCACGGCCGAGGACCTGGAGCCCTTCGTGGCAGGGGCTCCGGCGCCACCCCGGGCCGAATGGCTCGCCTGGCGGGACAGCTGGTGGCACGGGTGCCAGGCCGTGGCGGACCAGGCGGGCATCGCCGCCGGCCTGCAGCGCTGGAACCTGCCGGAGACGCCGGTCCGGCCCGTGATCGAGCGGATCTGGGCGGCCATTGATGAACAGGACGACTGGACGCCCCTGCAGCAATGGCTGGCGCAGACGCTGTGATCGGTGCGGGTCCGCCGACGGGGGAGACGGCCCGTGTCAGGGGCTACAACCCACCGGGGCGGCGTCTTCTACAACACCTCGAAGCTCAGGCTTTCTCCATCGCAGCGATGCCATGACCTCCGAACAGGCTGCCCAGCTCATCGACAACACGCTCGATCTGGTGCATCAGCGTCTGATCGATCTGGAGTCGCAATCCCTCGACCATGAGCACCGGGCCCTGGCGGCGGAATTCCGTGAGTGGCGTCAACCCTCCGGCGGCCACATCGACCTCATGGTGTTTCCCGGGCTGGCCGAATCCTGACGTTTCAGTCTCCATCCGGCAGCCGCTTTTCCCAGAACTGGGCCCGGCCCATGGAGGGGTCCAGCTGATAGGGCTGGAAGCCCGCACGTCCGTAGACGGCCTGGGCAGCCCTGTTGCCTTCCAGCACTTCCAGGGTGAGCTTGCAGCAGCCGAGCCGCCGGGCGATCACCTCGGCGCGCTGCAGCAGTCGCCGGGCCACCCCCTGCCGGCGGAACGCTTCAGCCACCACCAGATCGTGGATGTTGAGCAGGGGCCGGCAGGCGAAGGTGGAGAAGCCTTCCAGACAGATGGCCAGCCCGGCCGGCTTCTCCCCCGCGAAGGCCAGGATCCCGTGGGCTGAGGGGCGCCGGGCCAGGGCGTCGACCAGATTCGCCCGGGTGAAGTCGGAGAGCCCCTGGCCACCGCCCATGGGGTCGCGGGCATAGACCTCCATCAGGGCCAGCAGCGCAGCGCTATCCACCGGGTCACTGAGGTCGGCCTCGCGAATGTCGATCAGGGGTGAGGGGGCCACGGGGATGTCCGGCATCGGTGCGGCGGCGTTCAGGAGGCCCGCTGGCGGCGTTCCAGCCACCGCAGGCAGAGGAAGCCGCTCAGGGTGGCCGCCACCACCCCCACCACCGCCGAACCGAGCAGCAGCCGGGAGGTGAAGTCCCAGCCCAGCTGGCGCAGGGTCTCGTGGTGCAGGGTCAGGCGTCCCGGCCAGCCCCTGCCGGGCCCCAGCAGCAGGCTGCCCATCCGGTGGTTGAACCAGATCAGGGGGATGTCGGTGATCGGATTGCTGATCCAGGTTCCGGCGGCGGCGAGCAGGTGGTTGCCTCGGACCAGGCTGGCCAGCGCCACCCCCAGCAGGGTCTGGAAGCCGAAGATCGGGAAGCAGCCCATGAACACCCCGGCCGCCAGCCCCCGGGCCCGCTGGCCATGGCTGCCCTCCTGGCGCCAGACCCATTCGATGGCCTGGCGGAGGCGACGTTTCAGGGTTCGCAGGGCCAGAAGTGAGGGTCCGGGCGCGGAGGGTGGGGCGTTCGGCCGGCGGCGCTGGGCCGTGGTGAGCACCGCAAAAACGTTAAGGGAAGGAATCCCCCGCTGCCCGGCGGTCCGTCCGACCGTGGCCGTGGCGGGGCCTCCCGCCTAGCGTCCCTGGGTGATCGGATGGGCTGTGCGGCACGCCTCGCTCCTGCTGCTGCGGTGCGGCCTGGTAGGGTTGGTCTCCGGGGTCGCGCCGCTGCCGGAGGCCAGGGCGATCGAGGTCCTTCCCGCCAGCTGCCAGATCCTGGAGGTCTCGGGTCAGCCGCAGATCTCGCCGGCGGCGATCGACTTTCTGGAGCGATGTCTGAGCCGTTTCCCCCCGATCAGCAGCCCTGAATCGGAACGGCAGCGCATCATCGCGGCAGCGCAGAAGAAGGCTGTCTGTGTGTCCCACAGATCACCGATCGCGATCCTCACCGGCGGCCCCCCCGGGGCGGGGAAATCCACCGGGCTCCGCACCCACGCTCCGGTGGCCCTGGCACCGGGCACGCTGCGCATCGATGCCGATGCCTTGCGGGCCCAGCTGCCAGCGTACCGCGGCTGGAATGCGGATCTCACCCAGGCCGAGAGCGGCGTGCTGGTGGATCGGCTCCTGGCCGCCATCGGCCGGCCCTGCCGTTTCGACCTTCTCTACGATGGAACCATGAGCCGGGCCGATCGCTACCGACGCCTGATTCCCGAGCTCAGGGCGATGGGTTACCGGGTGTTTCTGCTGCATGTGAGCGTGCCCGAATCCCTCAGCCGCAGCAGGGTGCTGGAGCGTTATCAGACCATGGGTCGCTATGTCTCCCGGGCGGCGATTGGGCGCTATTTCGCCACCGGCCCCGCCACCTTCGCGGTGCTGTCCGGCTGGGCGGACGGCTATCTGCAGGTCGATGGCCTCACGGGCCGTGTGCTGCAGCAGGGGGGCGAGCCCTTCCCTTCCGAGCCCCAGCCGTTCCCGCCCGGCACCGCCGCGCCGCGATGACGGCGCTCGTCCTGATCGGCTACAGCGTGGTTTCGGGCCTGCGCAGCACGGTGCTCAAGGGGCTGCAGCTGCAGGGGGCGGCCCACGCCATCGCTGGTGAAAATCCGATCAGCTTCTGCAATGTCTTTTTCCTTTCGCAGCTGATGATCGGCCTGGCGCTGCTGGTCGCCGAGCCCGTGGATGTGGGACGTGAGATCGATGGCCTCCGTCCCCGGGTCCGTCTCGCCATCGCCGCCGATGCCTTCCTCGGCTGCTTTCTGGCCCCGCTCGCGTTCTACATGGCCCTCGACCAGCTGGCAGTGATCACCCAGACCCTGCTGTTCTCCCTCACCCTGCCGGCCTCGGCCCTGCTGGCGCTGTGGTGGCTGAAGGAACGGCTGCCAGAGCGCTTTGCCCTCAGCCTGGCCCTGATCCTGATGGGCCTGGTGGTCGGCAGGGTCTTCGGCTCGGGCCTCGGCATGGGTATGGATCAGCTGCCGGGACTGCTCTGGGCGCTGCTGGCGGTGATCGCCACGGCCACGCGCAACTGCCTGCGCCGCCAACTGGTGGCCCAGCACCTGTCCCGCGGCCTCACCGGCGGTGTCACCAACCTGGTGGGCGCCCTGGTGTTCGGACTGTTCGCCCTGCTGATCTATGGCCCCCAGCACTTCTTCCTTCTCCAGCTCTGGTGGGTGGTCGGCGTGATCGTCATCTACGGCCTCACCCTCAGCCTGGGGACGGAGATCCTGCGCCAGCTGAGCAACGCCCGCTTCAGCGTCACCCAGGTGGCCTTCGCCGGCAGCGCCAGTGTGGTGGTCACGGTGCTCACGGCCGCGGCCGTCCTGCACGAACCGCTCACGCCCGGCGTTCTCGCCAGCCTCGGGCTGATCCTGCTGGGTGTCCTCCAGCGCCACCTGAGCGGCCCCAGCCCCTCCCCGTCTTGATTCCCCCCTCCCCCCCGCTCCCGGGCGACACCATCGCCGCCATTGCCACCGCCGTGGCCGCGGGGGCCGGCAGCGTGGCGATCGTGCGCCTCTCGGGGCCGCAGGCCGAGGCCATCGGCCGGCGCCTGTTCGTGGCCCCCGGCGCCCAGGCCTGGGAGAGCCACCGGGTGCTCTACGGCCATGTGGTGGATCCGGCCGATGGGCAGCGGGTGGATGAGGCGCTGCTGCTGCCGATGCGGGCCCCCCGCAGCTTCACCCGGGAGGACGTGGTGGAGTTCCACTGCCATGGGGGGCTGGTCGCCGTGCGGCGGGTGCTGGAGCTGGTGCTGGCCGCCGGCGCCCGCCTGGCCGGCCCGGGGGAGTTCAGCCAGCGGGCCTTCCTCAACGGCCGCCTCGACCTCACCCGCGCCGAGGCGATCGCCGAGATGATCGCCGCCCGCAGCCAGCGGGCGGCCGAGCTGGCCATGGCCGGCCTCGACGGCGGCCTTCAGCGCCGCATCGGCGGTCTGCGGGAGCGCCTGCTCGACCAGCTCGCCGAACTGGAGGCCCGGGTCGACTTTGAGGAGGACCTGCCCCCCCTCGACGGCACGCTGGTGCGGGCCGAGCTGGAGGCGGTGCGGGGCGAGCTGGAGCGGCTGGTGGCCGAATCCCGCCAGGGGGAGCTGCTGCGCGAGGGCCTGCGGGTGGCCATCGTCGGCCGTCCCAATGTGGGCAAATCGAGCCTGCTCAACCTGCTCAGCCGCCGGGAGCGGGCCATCGTCACCGACCTGCCGGGCACCACCCGCGACCTGCTGGAAAGCGACCTGGTGCTCGATGGGGTGCCCCTGACCCTGCTCGACACCGCCGGGATCCGTGCGACGGACGACCGGGTGGAGCGGCTGGGCATCGAACGCAGCCGCCAGGCCCTGGCGGGAGCCGATGCGGTGCTGCTGCTCTTCGATCGGGTGGCCGGCTGGTCCGCCGCCGACGAGGAGCTGAGGGAGCTGGTGCCCGAGGGGGTGCCCCTGCTGCTGGTGGGCAACAAATCCGACGCCCTCCCGCCCGGGGCCGCTGCGACCGGCGTGCCGCCGGATGGGCCCCTGGTGACCATCAGCGCCCTCACCGGCGCGGGTCGCGACGACCTGGTGGCGGCCCTGCTGGGCCTCTGCGGCGCTGGCGACGTCCAGGGGCTGCAGGTGGCCCTCAACGGCCGGCAGCGGCAGCTGGCGGCGGCGGCGGCCACCAGCCTGGAGCGCTCCCTGGAGACCGCCGCGCTGGGTCTGCCCTGGGACTTCTGGACCATCGACCTGCGCGGCGCCATCGCCGGCCTCGGGGCGATCACCGGCGAGGAGGTGAGCGAGGCGGTGCTGGAGCGGATCTTCTCCCGCTTCTGCATCGGCAAATAGCTCCCGGCCACTTCCGGCCACCTCCGGCCGCCATCACGAAACGCTCACCCCTGTTGACCGCTTAACCTCCAGCGCCAATGCTTTGGGAAACGATTCCCAGCGTCGAATGCAAACGGTCGACTGGCTCTGGATCCTGCACCCCGCCCTGGCGGTGGTGCTGATCTATCCCCTGATCGGCATGGTGGTGCGCCTCGGGGTCCAGGCCCGCCAGCGCCGGGTCGAGAAGGCCAAGCTGCCCCCCACCACCGGCCGCGACCACGCCGACCTGGGCCAGTGGCTCTCGGCGGGCGTGGTGCTGGTGGTTCTCGTGGCCCTCACGGTGGTGATCGTCACCAAGCAGCCGGCGGAGGGCTTCACCGGCGGGCCCGGTCGCGCCCTGCAACTGCTGCTGGTGCTGGTGGGCACGGTGGTGTCCCTGCTGGCCCTCTGGCAGGTGAAGGCCAAGGGCTACCGCCTCGTCTTCGCCCTGCTCACCTGGGCCGGGGTGCTCGGCCTCGGGGCCCAGCCGGAGGTGTGGCGCCTCAGCGACAACCCGCTCAGCCCCGAGTTCTGGCAGTCCCACTACTGGGCCGGGGTCGGGGTGGTGGGGCTGATGATCTTCTCCCTGGCCGCCCGCCCGGAGATCCTCAAGGATCTGCGCTGGCGACGGATCCACCTGAGCGCCTCGATCCTGGCGGCGGTGCTGTTCGTGGCGCAGGGAATCACCGGCAGCCGCGACCTGCTGGAGATTCCCCTGGCCTGGCAGAAGCCCACCATCTATGCCTGCGATCCGGTGAAGCGGGTCTGCCCGCCCTTCGCCCCGCCCCCGGTGCCGGCCCCTCCGGCCGGACCGGCGGGCAGCTGAGGCCGCCCGTGACGTCACCCGGTGGGGACCCGGCCCCGGTGCTCCCCTTCACCCCGGCGCTGGAGACCCAGCTGCGTCAGTGGCTGGATGAGGACCTCGGCCGCGGCGACCTGACGGCCCCGGCCCTGGCCGGCTGCAGCGGCCGGGCCCACTGGGTAAGCCGCGCCGACGGGGTGTTCTGCGGCGGGGTGCTGGTGGGGCCGCTGCTGGCGATCCTTGACCCCCGGGCCTCGGTGCGGCTGCTGGTGGGTGACGGGGAGCCGGTGCTGGCCGGCCAGCGGCTGCTGGAGCTGGAGGGGCCGGCGGCCGCCCTAGTGGCGGCGGAGCGCACGGCCCTCAACCTGGCCATGCGCCTGTCCGGCATCGCTACCGCCACCGCCGCCCTGGTGCGGGTGCTGGCGGGCACCGGCGTGCGCCTGGCCGACACCCGCAAGACCACCCCCGGCCTGCGGGTGCTGGAGAAGTACGCCGTGCGCTGCGGCGGCGGCTGCAACCACCGCCTCGGCCTCGATGACGCCGCCATGCTCAAGGAGAACCACCTGGCCTGGGCCGGCGGCGTGGCGGCCGCGGTCGCGGCGGTGCGGGCCTCGGCCCCCTGGCCGGCCCGGTTGATCGTGGAGGCCGAAACGGCTGCCGAAGCGGAAGCGGCGGTGCGGGCCGGGGCCGATGCGGTGCTCCTGGACGACTTTTCCCCGTCGGCCCTGGCGGACCTGGTGCCCCGGCTGCGGGCCCTGGCGCCGGCGGTGGTGCTGGAGGCCTCCGGGGTGCGGCCCGAGCAGCTGGGCGCCTACGCCGCCACCGGCATCGATCTGATCTCCACCAGCGCCCCGGTCACCCGCAGTCCCTGGCTGGATCTGAGCATGCGCTTCGCGGCGACGCTGGCCTGAGCCCGGCCGGGGCCTGAGCCAGGCCGCCTCCAAGGTGAAGTTCCACCTCACTCCCCCGGTCGCCGTGGCTCCGCCCCTGATCGGTTGTCAGAGTGAGCCCCGATGCCCTCCAGCGCCGACCCGCGTGCCGCAGCGACCCTTCCCGCTTCCAGAGCTTCCGCCGTCAACTCCCCGACGGCCGGCCGTCCCCAGCGCCGTCACCGCCTGGGCGCGGCGCTGCGCCGTGGCAGGGCCCTCCCTGGTGCTGGCGCTGCTGGCGGCGCTGGCCAGCCCCCTGGCTGCCAGGGCCGAATCGGTGCTCGAGCAGGCGGCACGCACCGGAGAGATCACCATGGCCGGCCCCACCGACATGGTGCCCTTTGCCTACCGCGATGCCAGCCAGACGCTAGTGGGCTACAGCCTCGATGTGGCCCGGTTGATCGAGGCGGAGGTCTCCACCTATCTCAACCGGCCGGTGAAGATCGTCTACACCGCCAATGCGGATCCATTGGCGGTGTTCCGTGACGTGAGCCGCGGTGATGTGGACCTGGCCTGTGGGGTTCAGTTCACCTGGGAGCGGGAGATGTACGTCGACTTCTCCATGCCCTTCGCCCTCTCGGGGATCCGGGTCCTCACCCGCGACGGGCGGCTCGATGGCTCGGCGGCCTCAATTGCGGGCAAGCGGATCGGGGTGGTGAAGGACTCCCTGGGCAGCGCCACCATCGCCGCCGTGCAGCCGACGGCGGTGCGGGTTCCTTTCGCCGGAATCGAACCGGCGGTGCGGGCGCTGCTGGCCGGCCAGGTGGATGGTGTGGGGGGTGATTCCCTGCTGCTCGCCGGTGCCCTTCAGAGCCTCGGCGGCAAGGGTTACGGCCTGGTGCCGGCGGAGGCCTTCTCCCGCTTCGCGGTGGGCTGCATTCTTCCGGAAGACAATTCCACCTTCCGCAACCTGGTCAATCTGGCCATCGCCCGGCTGGTGCAGGGCTACCTCGACGATGAGCCGGCTGCCGTCGCCAGCGTCAACCGCTGGCTGGGTCCGAAGGGAGTCCTGGAGCTGCCCCCCGAGGTGATCAAGGCCTATTTCCAGTCCGTTCTGCTCAACTACGAACGGGTCCGGCCCCTGCCGGCAACGACCCCATCGGCGGTCGTTCCCGCCTCCCCTGCCCGCTAAGCGGATTCCTCCCATGCCCATCTCCTCCCGCACGGCCCTGCTCGGTTTCTCCCTGGCGCTGGCGGCCTTGACCGCTCCCGCCGCCGCCCAGGCGGCCCTGCTGCCCTCGCCGGCCAGCGGAGCCACGATCGAGCAACGGCTGCAGCGCATCGGCGCAGCGATGCGCGGCCAGCTTGAGGCGAGCGGCGACGCCGACGTGGCCGCCGGCGATCAGCGCCTGGCCTATGGCTTCGCCAACGCCGGCCGGGGCGGCTTTGCCAACGCGGCCCGCGGCGGCTTCGTCAATGGCCACCCCTATTACGGCGGCGGCGCTGGCTTCCGCAACGGCGGCGGCGGTTTCGTCAATGCCAGGGGCGGGGGCGGCTTCGTGAATGGGGGCGCCATGCGCGGTGGGGCGTTCCGGAACTGGTAGGCCCCCTCCAGGGACCGCCCCGGAGCCTGCGTTTCAAGCCCGGAAGCGTCCGTGGGCAAGCCAGGGAACCGCCCCTAAGGTGCAGCACGTGCACGGATCGGCGAATGGATTCTCCCGCTGCTGTGGCCCCCGGTTCCCTCCGATCCCGCCGCGGCAGGGCGCTGGCCCTGGGATCGGTGGCCTGCCTCTGCGCCCTGGGGGCTGTTGTTCCGGTCCGCGCCGCCGACGCCGTACTGGAGCAGGCGGCCAAATCCGGTGAGGTGCTGATGGTGGGTCCCGCCGACAGCCCGCCCCTGATCCGGATGGGGCCGAAGGGGGAGCCGGAGGGTTACGCCGTCGACCTGGCCCGCCGCATCGACCGCCAGCTGAAGGCGGAGCTCGGTGAGTCGGTGCGGATCCGCTTCGCCCCCGTCGACAACACCAGCATCACGGTGGAGGCCGTCGCCAGCGGCCGGGCCGGCCTGGCCTGCGGGGTGCCCTTCAGCTGGGAGCGGGAGAAGCTGGTGGACTTCTCCCTGCCCATCGGTCTCTCCGGCCTGAGGCTGCTCACCCGCAGCGGCGGCCTCGACGGCTCCCCCGCCTCCCTGGCCGGTCAGCCGATCGCGGTGGTGGAGGGATCCCTCGGTGCCGGTTTCCTCGGTTCTCTGGAGCCCACCGCCCGGGCGGTCCGCTTCCCCAACCTGCCCCAGGCCGTCACGTCCCTCGAGCAGAACAAGGTGGCGGGGGTGCTGGGTGACGCCAATGTGCTGGCCGGTCTGCGGCACGAGCGCAAGCTCTCCGGCGTGGCCCTGGTGCCTGAGCAGCCCTACGTGAGCTACGGCGTCGGCTGCATCGTGCCGGAGAACAACTCCCGGCTGCTGAACGTGGTCAACCTGGCCATCGCCAGCCTCTTCCAGGGCTACCTGGAGGGTCGCCCCGATGCCGTGGCCAGCGTCGCCCCCTGGTTCGGCCCCACCGGCGTGCTGGCGGTCCCCAGCGAGCGGGTGCGGGCCTTCTTCGAGTCGGTGCTGATCAGCCGCGAAGGCCTCCAGCTGGGGGCCTCCGCCCCGGCGCCCCGCCCCTGAAGCCCCCGCTCCGCCCCACCCTTCCGCCTCCCCGTTCCTTCCTGGCAGCAACCCGATGACGAACCACCCCCGTTCCGGTCTGTTCGGTTTCCTGCTGTTGCTGGCCGCCCTGGCTCCTGCCGGCGCGGCGGCCAGGGCGGTGGTCGACGCACCGTCCCGGCCAGCTACAGCCGCTTCGCCGTCGTCCCCCCTGGCGCCGCCCGGCTCCATCGACGCCCGGCTGCGGCGCATCTCGGAGGCCATGGGTCAGGCCACGGGCCAGCTGGCGGGGGCAGAGGGCCACCCGGCGGGGGCGGAGGGCCGGGCCAAGGCCCCGGATGGCCGTCTCGCCTACATCTTCGTGAACGGCGGCGGGCCCCGCTTCGGCTGGGGTAATGGCGGATTCCGCAACGGCGGCTGGGGCAACGGCGGCTTCCGCAATGGCGGCTGGGGCAATGGCGGCTTCCGCAACGGCGGCTGGGGCAACGGCGGCTTCCGTAACGGCGGCTTCCGCAACTTCTGGTGACCGCCACCGGTACCCCGCCACCGGGCAACCCGGAAGGGTTCGGGCCGTTGCAGCTGCTGGTGGTCCAGCCCACGCCCTACTGCAACCTCGACTGCGATTACTGCTACCTGCCCAACCGGGACGACCGGCAGCGGCTGTCGCTGGAGCTGCTGGAGGCGGCCCTGGCGCGGGTGCTGGAGAGCCCGTATGTGGGCGGTGACTTCACCCTGCTCTGGCACGCCGGCGAGCCGCTCACCGTGCCGATCGCCTTCTACGACGCGGCCACGGCGAGTGTGCGGCGAGCGCTGGAGGGCTGGACGGGGGAGCCCCTGGCGATCCACCAGTCCGTGCAGACCAACGCCACCCTGATCAACGAGGCCTGGTGCGACTGCTTCGAGCGCAACGGCATCGCCGTGGGCGTGAGCATGGACGGGCCGGCCTTCCTGCACGACGTCCACCGCCGCACCCGCACCGGCCTGGGCACCCATGCCGCCACGCTGCGCGGCATCGAGCACATGCGCCGCCGCGGTATCCCCTTCCAGGTGATCGCCGTGATCACCGAGGAGTCCCTCGGCCACGCCGATGAGCTCCACGCCTTCTTCGTGGAGAACGGCATCACCGACGTGGCCTTCAACATGGAGGAGACCGAAGGCGAGAACCGCGTCTCCACCCTCAGCCGCCCCCGGGCCGAGGCCGCCTATCGCCGTTTTCTGGAGCGGTTCTGGGCGCTGTGGCAGGAGCGGCCCGAGCTGATGCGGGTGCGGGAGTTCGAGGGCATCTGCAGCCTGGCCCAGGCCGATGCCCGGCTGGCCTGCACCGACATGAACAACCCCTTCGCCATCGTCAACGTGGATGCGCGGGGCCGTATCTCCACCTTCGACCCCGAGCTGCTGGCGGTGCACACCGACACCTACGGCGACTTCGTCCTCGGCCACGTCCAGACCGACAGCCTCGTCTCGATCGCCGCCAGTGCCAAGTTCCAGCGCATCCTGGCGGACATGCGCGCCGGCACCGACCGCTGCCGGGACGAGTGCGCCTACTTCGGTCTCTGCGGCGGCGGTGCCGGCAGCAACAAGTACTGGGAGCACGGCACCTTCGCCTGCAGCGAAACCCAGGCCTGCCGTTACCGGATCAAGATCACCGCCGATGTGGTGCTGGCCGGCCTGGAGGAGGCGCTGGGGCTGGTGGCCTGATCCCTCAGGAGGTACCAAACAGAAGAGCCGCTGCGGTGAGGCAGCGGCTCTGGGATCTGTGGGCCGTGAAACGCCGGCGCGTGGGTGACCTCTCACAGCAGGGGTTGGGTGTCGACCAGCCAGGGGGTGGTCGGTGTGGCCCCGAAGCCGGCGGCCGGGAACGGCGAAACCAGGGGATCGGTGGCCAGGGGTTGGCTGCCGCCGAGGCTGGCGAGTTCCGTCAGGGCCAGGATCGGATCGCTGGTGAGGATCGGATCCGCCGTCAGGGTGTCGTCGAAGGCCATCGGGGCGCCGAGGACGTCGTTGTCGACGGCCGGGGCGAGGCTGGTGCCGCCGCCGATGATCGGGTCGACTGGGTTGACTAACTCGATGGATGCCGACTGGAGTGGGCTGAGGCGTGGCGCACCGCTGGCATCGACCATGAACTGCTGCTGGAGGAGCAGGCCCGCTGTGCTGGTGGGAGAGACGATGGGGCCGGCGGACACATAGTTCCATTTGCTGTCGAGCGACCAGAAGTGGAGGCGGCCGGTGGACAGTTCCTTCCAGAGAATCTGGTTCTGGTTGGTGCCGACGGTTTCGGCGGCGAGGATCTGCCAGCCGCTGAACTGCCCGGCCCTGATCTGGGCGCCGCTCCTGCGGACGGCGGACGAGATGCCGTTGATCTGTACGGAGACCAGGTCGGTGCTGGTGGCGCGAAGCAGCTGGGCGTTGCCGTTGGGATCGATGACCTGAAGGGCGCTGCTGGTGGGCGTTGTGGTGGTGGTTGTTGTAGTGGTTGTGGTCGGGGGTTGGCTGGTCAGGGGGGTGCCAGTGGCATCGACCATGAACTGCTGCTGGAGGAGCAGGCCCGTGGTGCTGGTTGGAGTGACGATGGCACCGGCGGAAACGTGGTTCCAGTTGCCGTCGAGCGACCAGAAGTGAAGGCGACCGGTGGAGAGTTCCTTCCAGAGGATCTGGTTCTGGTTCGTGCCAACGGTTTCGGCTGCGAGGATCTTCCACCCGCTGAACTGGCTGGCCCTGATCTGGGCGCCGCTCCTGCGGACGGCGGACATGACGCCGTTGATGCGTACGGAGACCAGGTCGGTGTTTGAATCCCGCAGCAGTTCAACGGCGCCGTTGGGATCGATCACCTGCAGGGTGGTGCTGGTGGGAGGCGGTGTGGTTGTAGTGGGAGGTGGCGTGGGTGTGGGGGTCGTGGTGCCGCCCGCGGGCGCGACCGTGCCGCTCACCATGTACTGGCCGAGGCTGCCGTAGTCGGTGTAGCCGGTGGGGGTGCTGGCCAGGGGGGTGCCGAAGCCGACGCCGTCGATTCCGAGGTAGTAGGTGCCGGCGTCAAGGTTGAGGGAGAAGCTGGCGGTGGTCAGGTCGGCCGGGTTGAAGGTCTGGACCACGGACCCGTTCGCCCGGTAGAGGGTCGCGGCGATGTCGAGGTTGGCGCCGCGCGCGGCGAGATAGCTGGTGGTGTAGGAGCCGCCGCTGTTGATGAAGGCCCGCGAGGCATTGACGATGTCGAAGGTCACCAGACCGGCGCCGGTATCGAACCGGAACATGTCCACGTCGGTGTTCCGCTCGATGATCCCGAAGCTGCTGAAGGTCAGCCCGGTGAGCGCCGTCGCGGTGGTGAAGGCGTTGCCATGGTCATCGGCGTTGTACGTGAAGCCGTTGCCGTTGGTGATCGTGGCCAGGTCGTCCTGGGTGTTGTTGGCCCCGGCGTACTGACCGTTGCTCCACTGGGTGAGGTGCTCGTCGTTGCCGAGCCAGGACGCCCCCATGATGGTGCCCCAGCTGGTGGCACCGGAGCCGCCATGGCCGCCGTAGTACTCGGTGGTGGTGCCGGCACCGTCGTGCGTGAGGCCAAGGGTGTGGCCGATTTCGTGGCTGGCCGTTTCGGCGGCGGTGTATTCGCCCCGGTTGAACACCAGGGCCACGTCGTCGGTGGACCAGTTGAAGCTGTTGTAGTAGGCGGTGCCACCGCCGCCGGCATTCTTGATCGCCTGGCCCGTGAGCAGGTTGAGGTTGCTGGTGAAGGCCACCCGGATGCCCCAGCGGTCATCGCCGGTGCCGGATTTACGCAGGGCTTCGGTGCCGGGATCCTGGGTGGTGACGTTGACGTTGAAGGGGGAGAAGTCTTCGGCCACCCGCTGCCAGATGCGCTGGATCTCCGTGAGGATGGTGGAATCGAAGGTGCTGTAGAAGGCCTTGAGGCTCAGATTGCCGCCGTTCTCCCACGGCGTGTTGTTGATCTGGTAGCCGTCGAAGTCGAGATAGATCGTCTTCGTGGCGTTCGGGTTGCTGTGCAACCGGAACACATCGCTCACGTTCACGCCCGTGCCGAGGGTGACCAGGCTGTTGAGGACCAGGGGAGCCTGGTCAGTGGTGGTGTCCCAGGCGGCGGCCCCGTCCCCGGTGGTGACGGCCAGCACGCTGCAGGCCCGGCAGCCGCAGGCGGGACCCGCCGCGGTGGCGGCGGCGGCGGAAGCTTGCCCGGGCCAGGGATCGTTCAGCACCTGGTGGCTGTTCGTGGCCACCGCCGTGGTGGCCTCGAGGGTGACACCCTTCTGGAAGAGGGCGGCCGGTGCGGCGGCTGGAGCCGAATAGCTGGCTTCGAGGTTGTCCAGGGCGTTGCCTGAGCCTCGGGGGGGAGGTGAGGCCTTGGTCGTCGCCAGAACGGCGTTGATCACGGCGGCGGGCTCTTCGGCAGTGGCCGGCGCCGCGTCGGCGAGCAGGGTGAGGGTGGTATCGGAGGAGCGTCGTGTTTGGTTGGATAGTTCAGGGAACAGGGGGGAAAGTGATTGTTGGCCCCCTGCAGTTGCGGTGTAAGTCATGGCGGAGAGAGGGTAAAAAGACGGCGAGTTCCATCAGCACCAGGAGCCTCCAACCATGGACAGGCGGATGCTTCAGGTGATCTTCAAAGTCGTTGCGCCCAGAGGTCTGGAGGGATCGACTTTGTTTCCGGGGGGGGCTGATGGAAGGGAGCCTTTTCCCCCGCACTCATCATCGTTCTGCAGCAGCTTTGCAGCCTTTATGCACAGGCCAAATCACGGGGAGAGTTGGCTGGCTGACGCTGAGCATTTCCTTGGAATTGCACCACCAGTCCTGTGGTTTCGGATTCAAAAATCGCTGCATGTCGGCCGCTGCGGCCTTGCCCGGGAGGCCGGCCATCGGCCGCCGGGACGGTGTCGCCAGAGGGGGCTGGGGCCTCTCCGGAGGGGGTGAGAACGGCAGAATCCCAGTGCTGCCAGGGGTTCCAGCCGTCGGCATCACGGCTGCCGGCACCTTGGAGGAACCCTTCCTGAAGCCTGAGGGTCAGAGCTCTATCGCCCTAAGCGCCTTTAAGCATGACCTGCAGTTTTGTAACGGATGTGCAGACTTGGCGCTGCGCTCCGATGCGGGCCTCTTCCTGCCGGGATGGTGCCATCCGCAGCCCAGGTCGGCAAGCCTCAGGGGGGTGGGGGAACGCCGGTTTCCGAGCTGTCGTCGTCCTCGGGGACCAGGCGGGAGAAGTACTCCTCCTCTGTGGCTCCGTTGGACAGGCCCGGAAGGGGCAGTCCCCGCAGGCTGATCGCCGTGTGCCACTCCACCAGCAGTGGCACCCCCTGTCCCTTGCGCTGGGCGCCCATGGCGAAGGCGATGGCCAGGGCGAACGAGGAGAGCATCACCCGCAGGCTGTCCCTGATCACGGATTCGATGGTCTTGGGAGTCGGGGCCTGGATCCTGGCGGTCACCTCCTGCCTCACCTCCTGGAGGCGAGCCAGCATCCTGCGCTTGGTTTCCGGCAGCGGCAGCCCCATGGTCTCGAAGCGGATCCCCAGGCTTGGGGTCTGAATCGCCTGGAGTCGGGCCTGAAGGTTGTCGAGGCTGGTGGCCGTCGTGATGGTCTCCTGGAGGAGATCGAAGGTGCCGTTGGCGACGGAGAGCTGGCGGGCCACGTTGGCCCTGGCCGCCACCACGCTGTTCCAGCCGGCAAAGGCCTGCAGGGGAACGATCAGCAGGAAGCCGAGGACCGCCACGATGGCGAGACGGGCCAGGGCGTCGCGCCGTTTCTGCAGGACAGGATTCTCGGGGTCGAGGTAGGCCGCAAGGTGAAGCAGCCCGAGGGCCACCAGGGGGATGGTGGCCGAGTCAAGGCAGGCGGCGATGAAGCGCAGCTGCCAGTCCGTGTCCAGCAGGCGAACGGGGAGGATGCTGGACAGCAGGGTGATGAGGTAAGTGACGAACAGGGCAATCGCCATGAAAGCGAGCCGATCGGCCAGGATCGCCGAATCGAAGGCCCTGAATTCCTTGGTGCCGGCCATCAGGACAGCCGGGCCCCGGTGCGGGAGCCAGGGTGGCCTGCCTGTTTTCCTGCGTGGATGTCTTTTGGATGGAACGCGAGCGCCACGGGATCGGAAGCATTCAGGCCGCAGAACTTTCTCGCAGTGACTTCAATCACCGTGCGGGGAAGTTGCCAGTCTGCCAACCGACCGGGCGGCCAATATGTGACTGGTTATGACCAGACACCTGCATGCATCCTGGTCTGGATATCAATGAGTGCGGTTGATCATCGTCACAATTCAGTGCTGCTGCGGGTTGGGGAATGCCTGATCAGGTGCCGCATCTTTCGGCTCCATCCGAAGGCTGCCGCAGCCCCAAGAACGGGAAGGGGACCGGGAACCGCATCGGTGGGCCCTTCATCTGGAATGCGCCAGAACGCTGCCCCCGTGACCTTTTCGCCGCCGCTTTCCGTACGTCCATTGGGCTTTTTGACATTCTGGAAGCGCAGGGCAATCTGGGCCTTGCTCCAGCGGTCACCAGGGTCGAAGGAGTTGAAGAGGTTGTAGAAGCGCTCCGCCACCTGGTCGGCGGTGGCGATGGAGGCGTCGTTGGCTTTCAGCTGGAACTGAACATTGACGGTGCTGCCTCCTCCGATGCCGGTGCTGCCGGATCCTCCATGGCAGCCATCCCTGCTGCTCATCCGCGCACAGAAGTCGAAGTTGGCGAAGGGGGCGTAGGGGGCGGTGGCCGAGCCTGTGATCGCCAGCCATTCGTCTTCGTCGACGCGCACGCCGCGGCTGCGCTGGTTGGGGGTGGGGTTGTTCACACCGCCGAAGACCCTGCCGAAGCCCGAATCCAGCGGGTTGTACCTCAGCAGGGAGATCGCCTCGCTGCCGTTGTCGCGCAGCGGCTCGTTGAAGGCGAAGCCCACCAGGGTGCCGGAGGAGGGGCCCGACGCCGGCGAGGTGTTGGTGATGCCGAGGTCGAGGGTGTAGGTGTTGCCGTTGCCCGGGTCCTTGCGGAAGTCGAAGCTCATCCGGGCCTTGACGCCGGTGTTGTAGAAGCTGGTGCCGGCGATGCCGCTGTCGAAGATCACGTCAAAGGCGGTTTTGGCCTGGGCGGGGGCGGCAAGCCCGACCAGTGCAGCCAACGCCCCGAGGCCGAGTCCAGCGAGGCCTCCGATCAGCCTCTGGGGGGCCTTGGCTGTGGGTCGCATGAACGCTTCCTTAATCCACATTCACCATAGCAGAAGATCTTTCACCCTGCTCACAGATTTATGCAGCCGTGGGTCAGGGGGATGAGGGAGGATCGTCCTCCGGCGGGGCGAGCTGGGCGAAATAGTCCTCTTCGATGGCGGCGGGGGTCCCGCGTCGGTTCTGGCGACTCTGTTGCCGAACGCTCCACATCGTCAGCACCTCAACCAGCAGAGGCACCTCACGGCCACGGCGCTGGGCCGCGATCGCAAAGGCCAGGGCATAGATGACGCTGGTGGCCATCACCCGCAACGCGTTCGTCGCCACGTTCTCGATGGCCTCGGGCGGCGGTGCCTTGATCCTGGTCTTCACCTGCTCCTCAAGCTCGTTGAGGCGGATCAGCATCTGCCGGCGGGTCTCCGGCAGCGGCAGGCCCAGGTCCTCGAAGCGGATGCCCAGCTCCGGCGACTCCAGCGCCTGCAGCCGCGCCTTCAGATCCTCCAGGCTGGTGGCGGCATTGATCGCTTCCCTGATCAGGGCGAAGTTCCTGTTGGCGGAGGTCTGTTGTGTCGTCAGACGGGCCTTGGCCGCGGTGACGGTGCTCCAGGAGGCGTAGCCCTGCACAGGGATCAGCAACAGAAACCCCAGCACCGCCAGGATGGCCCAGCGGGCCAAGGCATCCCTTCGTCTCTCAAGGGCGGCATTGGCCGGATCCAGGTAGGCCGCCAGATGCAGCAGGGCAAGGCCGACCAGCGGGATGGCGGCGGCGCTGATCAGGGCGGAGCTGACACTGAGCTGCCAGACGGTGTCGAGAGGCCGCAGGGGCAGGGTGATGGCGATGACCCGGACGCCGTAGATGACGAACAGCGCCATCGCGAAGATGGAGAGCCGCGCCGCCAGGACCTCTACCTCCCGAGGCTTGGCAGGCGAATCAGGCCCCATGGGCGAGCCTGGCCCGAGGCATGGTTTCTGGCATCAATGGAGAGCCTGTCAGAGAAAGGCTAGGGCCTGAAGCCCAGAACCTCGGAGCGGCTCAGGCCACAGGTTGGGTCTGGAGCTCGGCGATGGCAACCCTGCGGCGCAGTCTGCGGCTGAAGGCGAAGGCTGTGGCAGCGCCAAAGACGGGAAGGGGGCCGGGCACTTCGTCCACGGGGCCTTGGGGTGGCTTGATGGGAATGCCAGCCACCTTGTCGCTCTTGCCACTCCGCCCTTTGGAGTTGGTCACATTCTGGAAACGGAGAGCCACCTGGGCGTTCTTGAAATCGCCGTCGTTGGTGAACGTCCGGGAATTGAAGAGATCAAAGAATGACTGGGCTACCAGACTGGCACTGTTGATAGTCGGGCTATTGGAGGCAAGGGTGAATCGGACATCGGTCGACTGGCCATCGGTCAGACCCGTTCCATTGGACGAACCGCCGTGGCAGCTGGTGCCGGTATCTCGGGCGCAGAAGGTGAAGCTCCCGAACGGCGCATAGGCGGCCCGTCGGGGAGTTCCTGTGATGGGGAAGGTAAGAGTATTGTTATTGCTGACATTCCACTCGCTTCCGTTCAAAGATGCGCCATAGACATCTCCGAAATTCGAGTTCAAAGGGTTGTACGTCAGCAGTTTGAAAGCTGGTGAAGACGAAGGACCAGGAACGTTGAAGGCAAAGGCCGTTAAGGTTCCGGTTGGGTTCAGTCCAACGGGAGAAGTGTTTGTGATGTTGAGATCTAGGGTGTAACGATTATCGGCATCGTTGGCAGGGTCCAGCTTGCTGAAGCTGAAGGTCATTTTTGCGGAAACACCAGTAGCCTCTGAACTGGTTTTCTTGTTGTCAGCGTTGAAATCCACGTCAAACGACGTGAAAGCCATCGCAGGGGTGGCCCCTGCAAGGAGTCCAGCCAGGCAGCCGACCGACAGGAGCTGGTTGCGGCGGGCCTTGCCCAACATTGCGATGGCATGAGAGTCCACTCACCATACCACAGGTTTTGTCACCTGGCATCAAGGCGCTTTAGTCAATTCTTAAGCTGTCGGCCGGCCATGGGCCGCTGCGGGAGCTCCCTGACCCGCATCCCCTGCGGCCACTGGGGTGAAGCCTCCCCTTCGCTGAACCGGCTTCCCTTTCATGGCACCTCTTGCGTCTGGGTTCCCTGCCGCTCCAGGGCCGTGCGTCGGCCCCTGTCGGGCGGGCATCAGCGCTTAAGCCCTCCCCGTCGGCCCCTCCGCCCCGCCGGGGAGGATGATCGTGCCCCCGCCTGCCGTCCGACCGGCTTCGCTCCATGCTGCGCATTGCCCACGCCCTGAACAGCCATTTGCTGGGGGCCCTGGAGAGCGCGTTCCCCGAGGCGGCCGCTGCCGCCCGGGAGGCCGGTACGGCGCTGGATCCCCAGCTCGGGCCCGCCAGCAAACCGGAGTTCGGTGATTTCCAGGCCAACGGCTCCCTCGCCCTGGCCCGCCCCCTGCGCCTGGCCCCCCGTGCGATCGCGACGGCGATCGTGGACCGGCTGGCGGCTGACCCGGACTTTGGGGCCCTCTGCCTGCCGCCGCAGATCGCCGGCCCGGGCTTCATCAACCTCACCCTGCGGCCGGAGGTGCTGGCCGCCGAGGTGGGCCGCCGCCTGGCCGATCCCCGCCTCGGGGTGGAGCCCGTGGCCCCCGGCGGCGCCCCGGTGGTGGTGGATTTCTCCAGCCCCAACATCGCCAAGGAGATGCACGTGGGGCACCTGCGCTCCACGATCATCGGCGACGCCCTGGCCCGGGTGCTGGAGTTCCGCGGCCATCCGGTGCTGCGGCTCAACCATGTCGGTGACTGGGGCACCCAGTTCGGCATGCTCATCACCCACCTCAAGCAGGAGGCACCCGAGGCCCTCGACACCGCCGACGCGGTCGACCTGGGGGATCTGGTGGCCTTCTACCGCCAGGCCAAGGCCCGCTTCGACAGCGACGAAGCCTTCCAGACCACGTCCCGCGAGGAGGTGGTGAAGCTGCAGAGCGGCGATCCGATCAGCCGCCGCTGCTGGCAACTGCTGTGCGACCAGTCGCGTCGGGAGTTCCAGCGCCTCTACGACCGCCTCGACATCCGCCTCGACGAGCGCGGCGAATCCTTTTACAACCCCTACCTGGAGGCGGTGGTGGCCGATCTGGCCGCCGCCGGCCTGCTGGTGAGCGACGGGGGCGCCGAGTGCGTGTTCCTCGAGGCCGACGATGGCACGGCGAGCCAGGCGCCGCCGGTGATCGTGCGCAAAAGCGACGGCGGCTTCAACTACGCCACCACCGACCTGGCGGCCATCCGTTACCGCTTCGCGGCGCCCCCCGACGGCGACGGCGCCCGCCGGGTGATCTACGTCACCGACGCCGGCCAGGCCAGCCATTTCGCCGGGGTGTTCCAGGTGGCCCGCCGCGCCGGCTGGATCCCCGAGGGCGGGCGGCTGGAGCATGTGCCCTTCGGGCTGGTGCAGGGGGAGGACGGCAAGAAGCTGAAGACCCGCGCCGGTGACACGGTGCGGCTGAAGGAGCTGCTGGATGAGGCGGTGGAGCGCTGCGACGCCGACCTGCGTCGCCGGCTGGAGGAGGAAGGACGCCAGGAGGAGGAGGCCTTCATCAGTGAAGTCGCCACCACCGTGGGCCTGGCGGCGGTCAAGTACGCCGACCTGTCCACCAACCGGATCACCAACTACCAGTTCAGCTTCGATCGCATGCTGGCCCTCAGCGGCAACACCGCCCCCTATCTCCTCTATGCGGTGGTGCGGATCGCCGGGATCGCCCGCAAGGGCGGCGGCGACGGCGAGGACGCGGCCGGCACCGGCGGCCCGGAGTCCCCGGCCTCCCTGACGTTCAGCGAGCCCCAGGAGTGGGCGCTGGTGCGCCAGCTGCTGCAGTTCGATGCCGTCATCCAGGAGGTGGAGGAGGAGCTGCTGCCCAATCGGCTGTGCAGTTACCTGTTCGAGCTTTGCCAGCTGTTCAACCGCTTCTACGACCAGGTGCCGGTGCTCAGGGCCGAAGAGCCGGCCCGCACGTCCCGGCTGGCGCTCTGCCGCCTCAGCGCCGACACCCTCAAGCAGGGCCTGGGCCTGCTGGGCATTCCCACCCTGGAGCGGATGTGAGGCCGGCGGAAAGGTCCGGTAGCGTTTGCCGGCACGGCGGCTGATCGGTCCGGATGGTCGTGGAAGAGCCCGTCAGAGTCGTGATCATCGGCGGTGGCTGTGGCGCCATGGCGGCGGCCTATGAACTCTCCAGACCCGAGCACAACGGCCGCTACGCCATCACCGTCTACCAGCAGGGCTGGAGGCTCGGGGGGAAGGGGGCCTCGGGCCGTGGTCCATCCGGTCGGGTGGAGGAGCACGGATTGCATGTGTGGCTGGGTTTCTATGAAAACTCCTTCCGCATGATGCGGGAGTGTTATGCCGAGCTGGAGGCGTCGCCGGAAGGCTCACCCTTTGGCCCCTGGCAGGACGCCTTTCTGCCGGAAAGGGATGTGGGGCTGTTCTCGCGATCGGGGTCGCCGGACTGGCGGAAATGGAGCGCCCGGTTCCCACCCCGACCGGGACTGCCCGGGGATCCCCTGCCACCCGGTGCCACCTCTTCCATGGCGGGGTATCTGCAGCAGGCCATCGCCATGCTGCGGACCCTGATCCTGGACGTGGACGTGAGCACGCCGACGGAGGCCCCTGATGGGCGCCGGCCCGCCGACCTTCTCGAGGCCATGGCCGGCTGGCTCTCGGGGGGCACCTTCACCGGAGCGGCCCTGATCGTGGAGGGCCTCGCTCTTCTGAGCAGCGCCCTGCGGATCCTGCCGCTGCCGATGGACGCCCCCCTGGTCCGCTTCGTCGAGGAACTGAATATCGCCACCCGATCCTGGCTGGAGGAGCGCTGGCTCGCGGACCACCCGAAGCGCCACATCTGGGAGATCGTGGATCTTGTGCTGGCCATTGTTGTGGGCAGCGTGCGATTCAACCTGCTCCGGGATCCCCGGGGACTGGAGGCGATCGACCACTACGAGTGCCGGGAATGGCTGCGCCTGAACGGGGCCTCGGAGCGGGCCGTGCGCTCTCCCTTCGTCGTCGGTCTCTATGACCTCGCCCTGGCCTATGAGGACGGCGATGCCAGCAAGCCTGCGCTGGCTGCCGGCCAGGCGATCCGGGGCTCGCTGCGCATGTTCTTCGGCTATCGGGGCTCCCTGTTCTGGCGCCTGCGGGCGGGCATGGGTGATGTGGTGTTTGCGCCGCTCTATGAACTGCTGCGCCGCCGGGGGGTGCGTTTCCAGTTCTTCCACAAGCTCACCAACTTGCAGATCCCGTCGGGGCCACCCATCCAGCCGGGTGATCGCAGCCATGTGGAAGCCCTTGAGTTTGATGTTCAGGCCGAGATTCACGGCAACCGCGACTATGACCCCCTGATCAGCGTCTGCGGTCGCCCCTGCTGGCCATCCCAACCTGACGATGACCAGCTGGTCGACGGTGATCGTCTCCGACGCGAACAGCGGGATTTCGAGTCCCACTGGGATCGCACGTTCACCTCCAGGCGACGCCTCGAAGTGAAGCGGGATTTCGATGCCGTGGTCCTGGGGGTGAGCATCGGCGCCATCCCCCATGTCTGCTCCGGGATCCTGGCCAGGGATCAGCGCTGGGCCACCATGGTGGAGAAGGTGAAAACCACGGCGACCCAGGCCTTCCAGCTCTGGCTGCAGGAGGATCTCTCCCAGCTGGGATGGCAGGGTCCTCCCTACATCGTCTCGGCGTTCGACAAGCCCTTTGACACCTGGTGTGACATGGCCCATGTCATTCCTGAAGAGGCGTGGGTGCGGCCCCCCGCCACCGCCCTCTACTTCTGCGGCGTACTCAGGGATCCTCCTGTGCCGCCGGCGGATACCGACGCCCCCTATCCGCACCGCAGGGCGGAGGAGGTCAGGGAGAACGCCCTGGCTTTCCTGCGAAACAGTGGCTCGGCCCTCTGGCCCGGCGCCTATGACGCCGCCGGAGCGTTCCGCTGGGAGCTGCTGGCCGATCCCACCGCACCGGAGGCTGCCGGAGGCCCTCCCGGCGAACAGAGCCGCGGCGAGCAGCGATTCCTGAGTCAGTACTGGCGGGCGAACGTCAATCCGACCGATCGCTATGTGCTGGCGCTGCCGGGCAGCCTGAAGCATCGGATCTCTCCGCTGGATCCCACCTACGACAATCTCACCATCGCGGGAGACTGGACCGACTGTGGGTTCAACGAGGGATGCACCGAAGCCGCCGTGATCTCCGGGCGGCTGGCGGCCCATGCCCTTTCAGCTTCACCTTCGCTGGCAGAGATTCATGGCTATGATCATCCTTGAAGATTTCAGCAACAAATCCCCGCCACAGCACGGCCCGTCAGACCATCAGCCATCCGAGACCAGAACCCGATCACTCCCTGCTTGATGGCCCCATGTCGGATATCCCCAAGCCAGAGAATCAGCCGGGAATGGAAGATGGAGCGACGTCGGACGGACGTTGGCAGCGCCCGCCACTGGAGCGTGATCAACCGCTCCGGAGCGGCTGGGCCGACGGCGGGGCGCCGTTCGGGGGCCGGCCCATCACCGAGACCGTGGAAGACACCATCCGGACGGCGTATCGGGTCCTGGGGGAGAATGTTCGTCAGGGCCATGACGCCGCCGAACGCTACAGCCGGGAGACGGCCCGAGGCGCGGGCGACGCCTCCCGCGACCTTGGCACGTTGGCCAGTCGCATGATCCAGCTGGGGCGGGACATGGCCACGACCTACTTCGATGCCATGGATATCCTCCTGCAGGAGGTCGATCAGCGGCGCGCAGACCATGATCGCTCGCCGGAGCGGCGCGATCCCCCTGCGGAAACGGGAAGCGACGATGCCGGCGAGCCGCGTTAGCAGAGGCGGTCGCCCAGGGGCTGCGTGGGGCCCATGACCAGAACGATCCAGCCGCTTCTGGACGCCTATGGGCGGCTGATTCGTGAGTATGTGGAGCGTTACCTCACGAGCCAGCCCCGGGCTCCCTATCTCCACGAACTGCTGGCCGATTATCCGAGCCGGGGCGGAAAGATGATGCGGCCGTGCATCTGCATGGCCAATGCCCGCGCCTTCGGGGGAAGGCTGGAGGACGCCATCCCCTTCGCCGGTGCCGTGGAGATTCTCCACAATGCCCTGCTGATTCACGACGATATCCAGGATGAAAGTGTGGAGCGTCGTGGCCTTCCCACCCTGCATGCCCTGCATGGTGTTCCGCTGGCGATCAACGCCGGTGATGCCATGCTGTTGATGGCCTTTGGTCCCCTGCTCGACCATGTTGGCCGTCGCGGCGGCACGTTTGCCAGAAGGATTCTGGACGTGACGCGACGGATGGCCAGGGAAACGGCGGAAGGGCAGGCGCTGGATATCGGCTGGAGAATGGACCGTCGCCATGACATCAGCACAGCGGACTATCTCACCATGGTGCTGAAGAAGACGGCATGGATGGCCACCATCTGGCCAGCCCAGGTGGGGATGCTGCTCGGCACCCATGGCCTGGTGGACCCGGAGGCTGTGGTCCGCTTCGGCTTCTTTCTCGGTGCCACCTTCCAGATCCAGGATGACCTGTTGAACTTCTCCTCGGAAGCGGCCTATGGCAAGGAGCCGCGAGGCGATCTGTTGGAGGCTAAGCACACCCTGCTGTTGATTCATGTCCGTGACCAATGCAATCAACGCGAACGCGAGGATCTCGATCACTTCATGAACCTGCGCCGCGAGGAGCGCACCGCTGATGCCGTGGCCTGGCTGGCTGACCTCATGGTCAGCAAAGGCTCGCCCGACTATGCGCGCATGGTGGCGGAGTCCCTGGCGGGCGCCGCGCGCCATGAATTCACCAGAGCCTATGGGCACCTTCCCGACTCTCCGGACAAGGACTTCATCGAGGATCTGGTCCCCTGGGTGTTCAACCGGACGACCTGATGCCTGAGACCCCTGGCGACCCTGTCGCCGCGCCTGTCGGTCGTGTCCTGCTCTATGGGGCCACCGGTTTCAGCGGCCGCCTGCTGACCCGGGCGCTTCGGGAGCAGGGTGTCGATGTCGTGCTGGCCGGCCGCCACCACGGCAGGGTCACGGAGATGGCCCGCCGGTGGCATCTGGACGGTCGTGTGGTGTCCCTCGACGACCGTTCGCAGCTGGAGGCTGCCCTCGACGGGATCCAGGTGGTTCTGCATGCGGCGGGCCCCTTTCAGCACACGGCCCTGCCGATGATGTCCGCCTGCCTTCGCCGCGGGACCCACTATCTCGATCTGGCCGGGGAATGGCCCGTCTTTCAGCAGGCAATGGATCACGGTGAGCTGGCCGCCGCCAACGGCGTGATGCTGATGCCGGGGATCGGCTTTTCGATCGTGGCGTCGGACTGTCTGCTGGCGCTGGCCCGCGCCAGGTTCCCGGATGCGGTGGCGCTGCGGCTGGCCCTGTCTGCCCCTGAGGTGATGTCCCGGGGCACCTTCCGCAGCCTGATGGGACTCACCAGTTCCACCGTGCTGGTGCGCAGGCAGGGGATCGCCACGGCCGTGCCCGCGGGGTCGCTGTCGCGCTGCTTCGATTTCGGCGCCGGGTTGCGGACGGCGGTGGCCGTCACCTGGCCGGACGTCGTCATCAGCCAGGTCACCCGCGGCATCCCCACCCTGGAGGTGTATGCCGAGGCGGACTGGCCGGTTCAGGTCGCCCTGCGGGCCGGCTCCAGCCTGGCCCCTCTCCCCCAGTCGCCCCTGGGCCAGCGGCTGCTGGATCTACTGAGCCAGGGCTGGCCTGAGGCCCCCTCCGCCACCCAACGCCAGCGCTCCGGCTTCACCCTGGTGGTGGAAGCGGAGGATCGCTGGCGACGCTGCCGCTCCCTCCGCCTCCAGACACCGGACGGCTATACCGTCACCGCTGCCACGGTGTCGGCGATCGTCAGGCGTGTCCTGAACGGCCAGGTCGCACCGGGTTTTCAGTCGCCCGCCCACCTCTACGGAGGCTCGCTGCTGGAGGAATCGGGTTGTGTTTTGCGGGTAGGCTGAGTTCACGCGTGTCGGGACCAGTCGCTCCTGCATCTGTGAACGATCTTCCCTATCTCGACAATCCACTGGATGGCCAGCAGGAGGCTCCCCCTTACCTCTTCAAGGGGATCCAGTCGCACTATTTCAAGCTCAGGGCCGAGGCCAGGGCCCTGGAGAGCTTCTGCTCACGTTATCTCAATCCAGCCTCCAACGCCTTCACCTATTGGCCGCTGTCGTCCCTGCCGCTGTTGGGCGCCGGTTTCGGACAGCCGTTCGTTGTTCTTGGGGTGCTCTTCTATCCAGACATGCGTTCCGGCAGCTTCCACCCTGAGCGCTCCACCCGGCAGCACGAGGTTTTCTTATCGTTCCCCGTTCTTCGCTTCAATAATGGATTCCCGGACAGGATCTGCTGGGTCTACCCATTCATCTGCGTGGACAACATCCGTTCGGCGATCACGGGTCGGGAAGTGATCGGGCTGTCCAAGCTGGTGGGCCGATTCGATTGCCTGGACTCACGCCCGTCGGGCGCGCCCCACCCCCCGTCCCGCAACTCCCTCTCCGGAGAACTGTTCGGCGACGATACGGACTCGATGGGGATCAGTGTGCCCACCTACATGCGCTACGGACAGGACATCCACGAGCAGATGCTGCCCATCATTCGCGTCCAGGCGGATCCCAAGTTCCCGGCGGACGCTCCGTTCGATGCTGAGGTGCCCCCCCTCCAGGAATCGCCGGTTCTGGATCGTGCTGCCGCCGAGGCAGGGGTCGGGCTCGGACCGGCATGGCCGGGCCCGGCAGGGTCCGGCTCCGGCACTTTCCTGAACCGGATCGCCGAGCTGGTTCAGGGATTCACCTTCCTGTCTCCGAAGCTGGCCATCAACAGCCTCAAGCAGACCAGAAGCAGTGTGGATCCGGCCTATTCCGACCATCAGGCCCTGCTGGAGACGGTCTGGCAGTCGGAGAATGTGCGCCAACTCAGATTCTGGGGGCTCGGCCACTTCCGGATCCAGATCTTCAATCACGCTGGCCTTCCCTTGGTCAATCAGCTCGGTCTGGGGCAGCACAAGCGCGATGGAGACTTCATCGAGCTGGTGGGGCTGGGCTCCAGTTATTCCCTCAGCGCCGACCTGCGCATGGTCAGTGCCTCCGTCCTGGCGGAAGCGAACGGTGATGGGCCGACGACGGGAAGCCCCCTGATCCGGGATCTCGCCACCATCCCCAGGGCCTGCCTGTCCCTGACCGCCGACCTGGCGGATGCCTCGATCCAGTGGGCCGGCCTGTCCGTGTCCCTGGCCCGACAGGCGCTGGGCCTGAGACCCTGAGGGGCCGCCATCGCTTCGGTGTGTCGGAACGTCTGCGCCCTGGGTGAGGCCGATTACGGCGCCGATCCGCCGATCCGTTCCCGTGCGTAGAGCTGTTTCTTGTCGTTGATCATCGTCTCGAAGCTGGTGGCTCCCTGGGTCCTGGCCATGGCCAGGGCCTGATCCAGGGCTTCCATCACGGATGGCTCGTCATGGCCCCTGGCCCTGGCGATCACATCCGCTTTGCGGACCTGGACGAGGGGCAGGAAGTAGGCCTCACCCGAGCGCCTGACGGCCTCCTCAGCCGCCTCAATGGTGGCGAAGGCTTCGGAGGTGGAGCCGGCCAGAGAGTGGAGCGTGGCAATCTCGGCCAGCCGAAAGCCCTCCAGCGTCCTGACGCCCAGGCGCTGCTGTTCCCGCATGCCTTCGGTGGCGATCGCCAGCGCCTCTCCCCCCGGCTCCGCCTGTCCGGCCTGGGCCAGGGCGACGCCTTTGTAGACCTTGGCGATGGCACGCCAGGTCAGGTAGCCGTAGGTATCGGAGATCTTCAGGATCGTTTCGCTGAGGGCGATGGCCTCGAGATAGCGACCCTGCAGCACAAGAATCAGCAGTTCGTGGCTCATCGTGTAGACCGTCTCGTAGTTCCGGCCCAGCCGTGCGGCATGGCGTCGTGCCTGTTCGAGGGTGGCGGCCACCTGGTCCGGATCGCCGGCGGCCTGCTCCACCATCGCAAGGGCAGTGAGGGAACCTGTCATCGGATCATGGGTGGACGGAAAGCTCAGATCCCAGCCCTCGTGGAGGTGATAGAGGTCAATGCTTTCACGCAGATGCTGGCGCGCCAGGGCCATGGATCCCTTGACGTAATGGACGTAACCGATGGAGAAATGGGCTTCAATTCCGTGGATGGGATTCCGGCCTTGATCCCATCGCTGGAGGCATTGGCCAGCCGAGTGCTCGGCATTCTCCAGATCGCAGGAGACGAGGCTGAAGTTGCAGATTCCCCGCAGGATCGCGAAGGACGACTGGCTGTCCTCGAGGCGCTCCGCCAGCCTCCGGGATTCCTCCAGAATCTGCCCGACTTCAGGTGCCGAGTAGCTGCGGGATCCGGCCAGGCTCATGGCCAGGCCCAGCAGCAGTGTCAGCTCCAGGGAGGCTGGCAGCGCCTCCTGGCGACAGCCTTCGTGACGCAGCAGATCGAGGGCCGTCTGGAAGTGCTGCACAGCTTCTTCATGGGAGGCCATTTCAGCGGATCGTGCCCCGGCCCTGATCCAGTGGGGGATCGCCTGTTCGAAGGATCCTGCGCGGGTGAAGTGATGGGCCAGCAGCTGGGGCTCCGCATCCACGAGCTCATGAAAATGACCCGAGAGGGTCTCGGCGATCTGTTCGTGAAGGATCTGCCGTTCCCGCTTCAGCATGGTTTCGTAGGCCGTGTCACGAATCAGCGCATGCTTGAATTCGTAGGCCTCACCGGCTGTCTGATCGGAGAACTGCAGCAGCCCGGACACCAGCAGATCATCCATCTGCTGGCGCAGCACCGCCTCCGGCTGGCTGGAAACGGCTTCCAGTAAGTCGTAGGTGAAGCTTCTGCCGATCACGGCGGCGATACTGGCCAGCCGACGGGCCGGACCGAGTCGATCGAGGCGGGCGGCCAGGGAGTCCTGCAGGGTCTCCGGGATCGGGTCGGCGTCATCGCCGCCGCCGGTGCCGTTGGCACGAACCTGCTCGAGCATGGCCTTCGTCGTTTCCTCCACGAACAGGGGAATCCCATCGCAGCGCTCGACGATGCGCCGCATCAGTTGGGGGGAGAGGGCTTCATCGGCGTTCAGACAGGTGCAGATCTGTTCGGAGGCCGTGCGGTCCAGCCGCCTGAGGTTGACGTGGGCACAGTTGTCGCCCGGGGGCCAGCGCGCATCGAATTCGGGCCGCGCCGTGGCCAGCACCATCCAGGGCTGCCGATGGGCGGCGGCGATCAGACGATCCAGCAGTTCCAGGGTTGTCGGATCGATCCAGTGCAGATCCTCGACGACGATCAGACTCGGCTGACCCTGACTCCAGGCCTGGACCATGGCCAGCAGCGTGTCCAGTCGGATCTGTCGTTTCTTCTCGGGGGTCAGTCCCTCCAGCGCCGACTGCTGGCCTCCGGGCAGGCCGATGAGATCGGCCAGAACCTCCAGGCTGCTGGCTTCGGTGGCGCCGTAGCGCTCCATCAGCCGGGCCAGCTTCTGGTGGCGGCTCCCATCGGCTTCGCCCTTTTCGAAGCCGGCGGCTTTGTTGATCTGTTCGGCGATGGGATGGAGGGTGCTTTCCCTGGTGTTCGGGCCGCAGTACCAGCTCATCTGACGGTGACCCTGCTCCAGCAGGGATCGCTTCAGTTCACCGACCAGATGGGACTTGCCGATTCCCGCTTCCCCCTGGAGCAGCACCACCTGGCCCCGCCCTGCGGCGGCGGCCTGCCATGCGTTCCACAGCCGTTCCATTTCCTGCCGGCGGCCGATCAGCGGCAGATCACTGGTTCTCCAGCGGGCCTGGGAACGGCAGGACACGTCGGTTTCCTCCACCACCGCATAGATCTGCACGGCCTGATGGAAGCCTTTCAGTTCCCTTGGACCAAGACTCTGGTGATGGAACAACTCCCGGGTGATCCGATGGGTGCTCTCCGACACCAGGATCTGGTCGGGGCCCGCCTGCGATTGCAGCCTGGCGGCCAGATTCGGGGTTTTCCCCATCATCAGACCGGCTTTGTGCGGTGTCTCGATGTTCCGGATGCTGGTGGCCACCACGGATCCCGTGGCAATGCCGATGCGGCTGCGCAGGGGTTCACCGGTGGGCGACGGCAGGCCCCGTATCGCCTCCCGCAGTCGCAGGCCCGCCCTGACGGCATTGGGGGCCGCCTCCTCCGAGGCATCGGGATAGCCGAAATAGGCCAGGATGCCATCACCCAGATACTGGGCCATGTAGCCACTGTGTGAGGAGACAATGTCATCACAAATGGCGTAATAGGATTCCACCATCTCCATCAGCACCTCGGGGTCGAGTTGCTCAGCGAGAGATGTGGAGTTGACGAGGTCGCAGAACAGAACAGTGACCTGACGTCGTTCCGGAGGACGTTTGACAGGTTTCACCCGTGGACCCATGGCTGATGCATCGCCGTGCTCGGGGCTGCGGCCAACGTCGAGAGGTGTGGATTCCTCCACTCCATTCTAACGGCCGGCTGTTTTTTCCTGCGACGTTCTGTCATCTCCGGCCACCCGGAAGGCCGTGCCGGAGCGGGGCCATCAGGGCTCCAGCAGTCCCCGCCGACGCAGGGGCTCCAGATTCGCCAGCCGCAGCCCTTCGGCCGTCTCGACGATGGTTCCCCGGGAGCGGAGCTGGGTGAGAATCCGGGAGGTGGTGCCGCGGGCCAGCCCGGCGATGGCGGCGATCTCCGTCTGCTTCAGGTCGGGAATCGGGGCGAGCGGATCGTTGCCATAGCCGCTGCAGTAGGCCAGCTCCAGCAGGGTGGCCAGGACGCGGGTGGGGGCATCCTCGCCCCGCAGGCTGAAGCGTCGTCCCAGGCCGAGCAGGCGCCTGGCCTGCAGCCGGGCCATCTCGATGGCGAATCCCGTCGAGCGATCCAACTCGTCCTGGACCGTTTTCCAGCGCAGTTTCACCACTTCAAGCGGGGTGAGTGCCACCACATCGGCAGACCGCCGGCTGTTGCCGAGCAGCATCGCCAGCTCTCCGAACATTTCCCCGGCACCCATCAACGCGATCACCACCTCTTCCCCCTGCAACGTGAGGCGTCGAACCTTCACCACCCCTGAGCGGATCAAGAACAACCCATCGTTCCAGTCACCCTCGAAGACCAGCTGATGCTGCGCCGGCACCTGCAGGGTCCGGTGCTCGCCGAGAAGGCTCTCCAGCTGCTCGATCGCCAGTCCCTCGAACAGGGGGAAGGACCTCAATTCACCGGCCTCGAAGCCTCCCATCTCCCTCCGACGGACGCGCCACCTTCCCATGGTTTGCCTGGCTTGTCATCCAGGTGACAGCGGAGTGGCAGCCATCTCCCAGTCGGAGGCGACGGGGATCAACACACGCCGGCGGCGATGCCCGGACAGTGACGGCAGTGCGTTGGCCTGCCTGTCATGACGTCCCTCGTCCCCAGTCACCGGCATCGGTGGCCCGCGCCCGCTGGGACGGACGGGTGGATCGGGCACTGCTGGCCAGAGCTGCTGGCCCTGGTGGTGGCCGGGCTGCCTGGCCCGGCGACGCCATGGCCGCTCGTGCTGTCGTCCCTGATCCGGCTCAGCTGGTGCTCGGCGGAGCTGCTGCACGGGACCGGCCATGCCCTGATGCGCGCCCTGGTCGACGGCGACGGCGACGCCCTGGCCGTGGTCAACCTTCTGGAGCATCGCTCCCCCGGCGAGGTCCTGGGGAGCCTGGCGCCCCTGGCCCCGATCGGTCCGGGGGACGGCCGGGGGCGATCGCGACCCTGGATGGCGGCCGGGGACCCGACACCCTGGCGGGTGCGACTGAAGGCCGGCGGCGGTCTGCTGTCCAACCTGCTGGCCCTCGCCCTGGCCTGGGGCGGCCTGGAGGTGTTCAGCGCAGGGAGCCCCGCCCCCGTGCGCGCCCTGCTGGTCTGCGTGGCGGCGGCCAACGGCGCCCTGCTGCTGGCCTCACGCACTGACTGGGCGGCGATCGGGAGCGGCCGGGCCGCCCGCTTCCACTGCGGCCATTTCGGCTTCATCAGTGGTGCCGATCCATCGGTGCGGGGCGAGCTGCTGCCGCCGCCTGCCATCGATCGCTTCCGGACCATGGGCCTGGAGATGGAGACCCGGGGGGCCCCCGCAGGCGCTGGCCTGGTGGTGGTGCGTGATCGGAGGGGCCGGATCGACGTCGTCGGACACGGCAGGATCAACGGCAAGCGCGGCCACCTCACCCGCTCGCTGGAGCGCAGCTTCCGCCGGGCCGGAAGCCGGGCCCTCCGGACGGGCCGCCGACCCGTGCCCTCCGGGCTGATCGCGGCCTGGCAGTACGGCCCCGGCTCCAGCGGCCCCCCCGGCAACCTCGAGTCCCACTGGCAGCGCTGGTCCCCGCCCCAGCGGCGCCGTCTCTGGTCCAGGTCGCAGGGACGCTGGGTGAGTGACTGGCAGGCGGTTCAGCACCGCATCGCCCTCGAAGGCGAGTTCCAGGGGTACAGCCTGTTCGGCGCCGAAACGACCGTCCACGGCCTGGGGACCTGGCTGCGGGCTGCCCTGCGCGGCGGCCCTGCGGCGGCCGGAGCGGCGCCGACGGTCGCCGGACTGATGGATCTGCTGATCTGCCAGGGGGACTGGTTCGCCGCCGTGCGGCTGGCGTCCCTGCGGCTTCTTGCGGAGCCCGCCGCCGCCCCGGCCAGCGCCGCCTTCGCGCCCTGGGCCACCGGCTTCGAAGCCGCCTTCCAGGACCTGATCGCCTCCCGCCCAGACGCGTGCCTCGACCAACCCGCCGTGATGGAGGAACTGACCCTGCGGATCCTGCACCGACTCGAGGCCGATCCCCTGCTGCGGCGTTACAGCTCCTCGCGGACCCGGCGATGGATCCGGGCGGCCATCGGCGCGTTCCTGCATCACGATCCCTTCGCCGCGGCCCGCCAGTTCCTGGCCTGTGCCCGGGGCCGTTTCGGGCTGGTCGTGATCTCCGCCACCTGGCCCGACCGGCTGGTTCTCTGCAGCCTGGGGCAGTCGATCGCCATCGGCGTCGACGGACCCGGCGCCGTGGCTCTCTACGCCACCGAGCCGGCTGCGGTGGATGCGGTGCTGGGGGGGCGACCCGGCTGCCATCGCATCGACCTGGATCCGGTCGCCGGCGAGATCGCCGTCCTCTCCCCCACGGCCCTCACCATCCACTCGCTCTCGCAGGAGCGTGAACTGACCGCCGAGGAGATCCGTCGCCGCCGCCAGGCCTCCCGCACCTGCCCCGGATCCGCCGAGCCCCCATCCCGGGCTGGACGCGGGGGCCTGGATCCGGTGGGTGCGGACCTGGCGGCGATCCCCGGTCTGCTGTCCAGGATCCAGGACGACTGGATCCATCCCCTCTCGGCCAACCGCGCCAGCGCCCAGGCCCTGGCCCGGCTGCTGATCGCCACGGCGATGCGGCTGGCCGAAAGGCAGGCGTTGCTCACGCGCGAAGGACTGGATCCGGCCCTGGCCCGATCCAGCCATGTGGATCTGCTGGTCACAGGCCTCGAGAACAACCTCTGGCTGGGTGCGCACTTCGCGCGGGATCTGGAGGGGCTCATGCCCCTGCTCCACGTGAAGGCGCTCTCCGCCAGCGCCGTTCTCCAGCATCTGCACGGCGACGGATCGTCCCTGAATCTGTCCCGCCAGTCGATCGTGCTGGTGCTCAGCGATTCCGGCCAGAGCACCCCCTGCCGCCAGGTGCTGGACGCCTGCGACCGGCTGGTGCGCGAGGCCCTGATCGAGGACGTCTTCCTGGTCATCGGCGACCCGGACAGCCTGCCGGTGTCTCCGCTGCCGGCCCCCGACGGCCCCGACCAGGCCCGCCGCCATCGGCTGTTCACCACGGTGGCCGGCCGCCGCACCTCCGAGGCCGCCACCGCCACGGTGGCGGCCATGCACCAGACCCTCACCGAGCTGCTGTTCAGCCTCTGCCGCCAGGTCCAGCAGGCCTTCCCCGACCAGCGCCCCCTGGGGCTGCGGCTGCGACCGGAGGCGCTGCTGGCTCTGGAGACGATGGAGGACCAGCTTCTGGTCAACGATGTCCGCGAGATCATCGGTGCCGACGAGGGGGGGCAGCCCCACCCCAGCGCCGTCTCCCGCCGGCTGGTGCAGGAAGGCAGGCGGTGGGCCTGGCATGTCCTGGAGACCCCGGCCGCCTGGCTGATCCACGCGCTGTACGTCCTCGGCAGCCTGGGATGGGGGATGCCCCTGTTCCGGGGCCTCACCCTCGCCCTGCTGCCGCTGGCCGGCCTGGCCGAGGGGGAGGGGATGGGTTCCCTGCTGCTGGCCCTGAGCCTGCCCGCCGATGTGGCCCTCTACGTCCTGGGTCCCTGGTGCTGGACCCTGGGCCTGAGGTTCCTTCAGGGGCGCCAGCCCCTGGCCCGCATCGGTCGGCGGAGCCTGGTGATCGGCGAGGCCGAGGGGCTGCACCAGCTGCTCAGCAACTTCGTCAGCAAGCTCTTCGCCCTCAGCTATGGCCTCACGGCCCTCGATGTGCATGGTGCGGATCCCGCCGATTCCCTCCCCCACGGCTATGCCCATCGGCTGGTGCGCGGCACCCTGCTGTTCCTGGGGGTTCCCGACGGCCGCTGCAGCCAGCGACAGCGGGCCCACGCCGATGCGGTGCTCGGGGCGGCCCGACAGGCCGAAGGCCTCCGTCACCTGGGTGCCGGTCCCGAGATCGTCGCCCTGAGTTCCGATCCCTGCATCAGCGCCGAGCACTTTCAGGCCGCCCTGGTCATCCCCAGCCCGATCCATGGGGGCTGCGGCAATGGCATCTGTCTCCCCAGCGACGATGGGATCGAGGCGATCCGGGAATCCCGCTTCGGGTCCCTCCGGCGGCTGCTGGCCGCCTATGTGTTCTTCCATGCCATGGCCCACCGGGTGGCCACGGTCCCAGGGCTGGGTTACGAGTGGTGGAGCTCCCAGAGCCGCCCGAAGCTGGCGCTGGCCGCCCCACCCCTGGCCCTCGCGATCAGGTTCCTCCGCGCCGAACCGGCGGCGAGCGAGCCACCGGTGCGGGGCCGGCTGGTGCATCAGCTGCGCCGCTGATGGCGCGGGATCCGATCGGCGCTCCGGTGCCTGGCCGCCCTGGATCGGGAGCTCGCTCCCTCCTGTCACCGCGATGACACCCAGCCATCACCAACAGGACGGGAACGGGTGATCCCAGGTCCAGGTCGTTCCGGGCTGTCTCCACACAATCAGGGGGCCCTTCACGGACAGGACCATGGCGGCAGGCGGCTCCAGAACGCGCTTCTGGATTGACATGAGCCTGGAGTGTGTGCGCCGGGACCACACCGATTCCCTGTCCTCCGGTGACCAGCGGGGCCCCTTCCTCACGGCTCGGGCCCTCGGCATGGCCCTGGCGGCCCTGCATGACGTCAGGTCCGTCGTCGCCGGCTCGGCCATGCAGCTGCTCAGCCTTCCCATCCCCGCCGGCCTGCTCCCCTTCCCCAGCCCGGAGGAGAGGGATCTGGCCGCCGCGGCCGCCTGTCACCAGGTGCTCCGGCTTCGCTACCCCAACCAGGCCTCCCTGCTGGAGCGGGCCTGGCGCCAATGGCTCGATGACTTCGCCCTGGGTCCGGCCGGGACGCCGGTGGAGATGGCCGGCAGGGCCTACGGCAAGGCCGTTCACCAGGTCGGCATCGACGACCTCAGCAAGGCGCGCACCGCGGGCACGCCCGATGGCACGCCCTGCCACCACCGGCCGGTACCGCCCCAGCCGACCCAGGGTTTTGCGGGCGCCGACTGGGGACAAGCCACGCCACTGGCCGCGACCCGGGTGACGGATTTTCCGCCACCCCCCGGTCGCCTCGATGCCGAGACCGTCGCCTCCCGGGGGGAGTTCCACCGCGCCCCCGGCGATCCGGCCTTTCGCACCCTTGCCGAAGAGGTGATCGGCATCGCCTGGGCGTACGACGGCCCCCGGGAGCTCGGCACCCCACCCCGCCTCTATCTGCAGGTGGTGCTGACGGTGCTCGACGCCATCGAGAAGCGCCATCCCGGCCAGCTCCAGGGGCTGGATGGACTGGCTGTCATCGCTGGCGCCGCCGTGGCCATGGCCGATGCGGGCATCGATGCCTGGCACTACAAGTACGCCCCGACCCACAGCATGGGCCGTCCGGCGGTGGGGGTTCGGGAGGCCGTCGTGGGGAAGGGGCTCGCCGAAGCCAGCCGGTTGCCCCTGGGCCGTCCGGAGGGCACCGGCAGTGGGGCGGGGCTGACGCCCGATCTTCCCTCCTATCCCTCCGGCCACGCCACCCTCGGTGCGGCGGCCTTCCAGCTGCTGCGCCTGTTCCTGGTGGCCCGGGGGTTGGGCAGCTTCGATCCGGCCGGCAGCGGCCTGGATGATGTGCGCTTCGAATTCGTCTCCGATGAGTCCGATGGTCGCAACAGGGATCCCTGCATCCCGTGGCCTCGGGACCGTCTCACCCTGAGTTACGGCAGCCTGTGGGAGGCGATCGTGGATAACGCGGTGAGCCGGGTCTATCTGGGGGTGCACCGGCAATGCGATGGCATCACCACCCGCCTTCCCGACAGCGAAGATGACGTCTTCGGTGTTCCGGCCACCCCCCGGGAACTGGGCCGCATCGGTGGCGTGTGGCTTGGCGCCAGGATCGCCAATCAGATCGCCCGGAAGCTGGACATCCCGAACGCCACGATTGCCGCCTCCGGGATCGTCTGACCTCCGCTGGGCTTCTCTGGGTTCCTCTGAGCTCCTCTTTCTGAGCGCCTCTGCTTTCCTCCGGGGGCTGGAGGGCACCGTTCAGCCCTTGCCCGGTCGAGATCCACGGCCGATGGGCTGGTCCTCAGTCCTTGGGCATCCTGGCCAGATAATCCTCCTGAAGCATGTACATGCGTTTGACGTCGCGATACTGGCCTTCGATGAAGAACTCACCCACCAGGTGGCCCTCTTCGACGAAGCCGCACTGCTGATAGAGGTGCAGGGCCTTGGCGTTGTCAACGGCCACGGACAGGTAGATCTTGTGGAGATTCAGGATGGTGAAGGAGTAGTCGAGGGCTTTGTGGATGCAGAAGCGCGCGTAGCCCTTGCCCTGGTGCTCCGGGGCAATGATGATCTGGAATTCTGCCCGGCGGTGGATGTAGTCGATCTCGATCAGCTCCACCAGGCCGATCAATTCCTTGGCCCTGTTTTCCACCACGAAACGGCGCTCGGCATTGTCGTGAATGTGGCGGTTGTAGAGATCCTCCAGTTCATCGAACGACTCGTAGGGTTCCTCGAACCAGTAGGCCATCACGCTGCGGTTGTTCACCTGGTCGTGGATGAACCGCAGGTCGCCCCGCTCCAGGGCCCGCAGGGCCAGCTCCGATCGCGCCACCGGATTCCAGATCGACGTGCACAGACGGTAGGGCTGCGCTGCAGGATGGCAGTCGCAGCGATCTGAGCTCCGCCGCCGTGACCAGCCCCACCCCAGGCGAGAGCCCGGCCGTTCCCCCCTGCCCCCGGGCCCGGCCGGAGGTGGAGACCCTCACGGCCTACAGCGCCCCCCTGGAGGGGCGCCGCGGTCTGCTGCGGCTTGATTTCAACGAGAACACCGTCGGCCCCAGCCCCCGGGTGGTGGAGGCGATCCGCGCCATCCCAGCCGATCACTACGCCATCTACCCCGAGTACGACGGCCTGCGGGAGGCGGTGGTGCGCTCGCTGGGGGGCCGGGGCCTCACGCCGGCCCACATCGGCCTGTTCAACGGGGTGGATGCGGCCATCCATGCCGTCTTCCATGCCTTCGGCTCGCCGGGCGACCGCCTGCTGACCACCAGCCCCACCTTCGGCTACTACACCCCCTGTGCCCGCATGCAGGGCATGGTGATCGAGGCGATCCCCTACCGCCTGCCGGATTTCGCCTTCCCGTTCGAGGCGATCCGGGCGGCTCTGGAGGCCCCGGGAACGGCGGCGGCTGCCCCACGGATCCTGCTGATCTGCAACCCCAACAACCCCACCGGCACCCGCCTGGCGCCCGGGCCCATCCTGGAGCTGGCGGCGGCGGCGCCGCACACCCTGGTGGTGGTGGATGAGCTCTACGAGGCCTTCACCGGCGACAGCGTGCTGCCCGTCGCCGATTTCGCCGCGTTCCCCAACCTGCTGGTGCTGCGCTCCCTGGCCAAGACGGCCGGCCTGGCGGGCCTGCGCATCGGCTTCGCCATCGGCGCCCCGGCGCTGGTGGAGCGGGTGGGCCGGGTCTGCGGGCCCTATGACATCAACAGCTTCGCGGTCACCGCCGCCCAGGCCGCCCTGGCCGACCAGGCCTATGTGGATGGCTATGTGGCCGAGGTGCTGCGCGCCCGGGACCGGCTCGTGACCCAGCTGCGCCAGGCGGGCGTGCGCCACCATGCCGCCGGCGGCAACTACCTGCTGCTCTGGCCCCGCCGGCCGGCCGCGGCGGTGGAGGCCGACCTGCGCCAGGCCGGCATCCTGGTGCGCTCCATGGCCGGCAAGCCGCTGATCGACGGCTCCCTGCGGGTCAGCCTCGGCACCGGTGCCCAGATGGAGCGCTTCTGGGAGGCCTACCGCCGCATCGACGGTCTGGGGTGAGGTGCGAGGGCCGCCGCCGGCCTCAGCGCATCACCTCCACCACCACCCCATCCCCCAGGGGCGGCACCACCGAGATGCTCCGGCCGCTGCGGCGCACGGTGGCTCCCACCATCGCCTTCAGGAACGGCTCCACCGACCCCTGGTCGCACCCGGCCGGGGGTTTGCCGGTGGTGTACTGCACCGGAATCACCCGGCGGGCCTGCAGCTCCCGGGCCACCTCGGCCGCCTCCTGGCCGGTGTAGACCTTGCCGCCGCCGCCCACGCCGATGATCAGCACATCGGGCCGTCCCAGCAGCACCCGATCGGCGGGGCTGAGGCGACCGGCGGTGCCGCCGAGGTGGGCGATGTCGAGACCGCCCTGGCGCCAGCGCCAGAGGGTGGCGTTGCCGAAGCGGCGGCCGCCCACCCGGTCGTGGGGGGCGGCGATGCCCTCGATCTGCAGGCCGGCCAGCCGGTAGGAGCCCGGCTTCACCAGGAACTTGCCGCTGGCCACCTGGGCGCCCTCATCCTTGAGCAGGCTGCTGGCCAGGATCACATCGGCGCTGACGCGGGGCACGGGCAGCCCGGCGGCGCACCCCACGGCCTGGAACGGGTTGACCAGCACCCGGGCGCCACCCCCCTGGATCAGCAGGGCGCTGTGGCCCAGATGGGTGATCGAGACGCCGCCGCCCTTCTGGGCCACCGCCGGCATCGGCAGGGTGAGTCCGGCCGCCAGGGCCAGACCCGCGCCGAGGCGCAGCCCCGCACCCAGGCCCAGCCCTGGGGTGCTGGTCCTGCGCAGGGCTGTCGCAGATCCGGTCAGCGCTGTCGCGGACCGGCTGGTGGGGTCAACCATGGAGTCGCGTCTGGCCCCACCGGGCCCGGGATGTGGCGCGAAACTAGCAGTGGGAGGCCTGGCGCAGGAAATTGGCCAGCAGCTGGTGACCGGCCTGGGTGAGCACGCTCTCCGGGTGGAACTGCACCCCCTGCAGGTGGGGATGGTCGCGGTGCTGCAGGCCCATGATCGTGCCGTCCTCCAGCCAGGCGGTGATCTCCAGGCAGTCGGGCAGGGTCTCCCGCTCCGCGATCAGGCTGTGGTAGCGGGTGGCGGTGAGGGGCTCGGGCAGCCCTTCGAACACGCCGGCGCCGCGGTGGTGGACCGGTGAGGTCTTGCCGTGCATCAGCTCGCCGGCCCGCACCACCCGCCCCCCGAACACCTGGGCCAGGCACTGGTGCCCCAGGCACACCCCCAGCACCGGCACGGTGGGCCCCAGCTCCCGCAGCACCTCCAGGCAGACCCCGGCCTGGTCCGGGTCACCGGGGCCGGGGGAGATCAGGATCGCCGCCGGCTCGAGGGCCCGGATCTGCTCCAGGTCGAGGGCGTCGTTGCGTTCCACCCGCACCTCGGCGGCGAGGGGGTGGTCGGCGGCCAGTTCACCCAGGTACTGGACCAGGTTGAAGGTGAAGCTGTCGTAGTTGTCGAGGACCAGGAGCATGGGGACGGTCTAGACGCCGAGGCGGATCAGCAGGGGGGGCACGAGCAGCAGCAGGGCGATCAGCAGCGACGAGAGGGCGGCGACGAGCACGGCGGCGGCGGCGCAGTCCTTGGCGATGCGGGCCAGGGGGTGGAACTGGCGGCCGATGGCGAGATCCACCACCGCCTCGGTGGCCGTGTTGAGCAGCTCCAGCACCAGCACCGCCGCCACCGTGAGCACCAGCACCGCCAGGCGGTCGGCGGCAAGCCGCAGCCACAGTCCCAGGCCGAACACCACGGCGCCGGTGACCACATGGATGCGGAAGTTGCGCTGGCTGGCGAAGCCGTAGGCCAGGCCCTGGGCGGCGTAGCGGAAGCTCGCCGGCAGGTCGCCCGCCACCTTCCACGCCCCCACCCTCAGGCGCCTGCCGCGGCGGTGCACGTCGCTGGCCACGTCGCTGGGTACTTGGCGGAGGGCCGGCGGATGTTCCTCGGGAACGAGCATCGGCATCGCACCGCCGTTGGAGGGACAACCGGCACCCTACCGCCGATGGTCGCTGGGAACAGCCCCTGTCAGGAGGGGGACGCCTCCAGCAGCGCCGTCTGCCGGGCCAGCATCGCCTCCAGGCTGTCGTCATCGGGGTGATCCCAGCCCAGCAGGTGCAGCAGGCCGTGGCTGGCCAGGAACAGCAGTTCGTCCTGGAGGCCGTGGCCGGCCGCCTCGGCCTGCCGCCGGGCCGTGTCGAGGGAGATGACGATGTCGCCCAGCTCCAGCCAGTCCGGCTCCACCCCCGCGGGGGCGGGCGGCGCCTCCTCCTGGGCGGCGAAAGCCAGCACGTCGGTGGGGCCGCTGTGCTGGCGCCAGGCCTGGTTGAGCTCCGCGATCGTGGCATCGCCGGTGAGCTCCAGCCCCAGGCTGTAGCCCGCGGCGCGCAGGGAAGCCGGCAGCTCCGGCAGCAGCTGGGCCAGCCAGGCCCCCAGATGGCCGCACCAGAGGGCTTCGGCCACGGCGGGGTCCGCCAGGGGCTCCGGGAGAGTGGCGTCACCGGCAGTCCCGGGCTCCAGGCTGAAGGCCAGGTCGATCTCCGGCGCCGTCATCCGGGCAGGCTGGGCCGCCCCAGCCAGGCGATCAGCAGCAGGAACCCGCACAGGCCCAGGGCGGTGAGGCCGAAGTGCAGCAGGCTCTGGCGGCCCTTGCGCACCATGTTGCGCATGGCCAGCTTGACGAAGCTGGGGCTCTCCTCCCCCGGTGCGGCGGGAGCGGGCGGCGGGCTGGGGCGCTCGGGCATGGGGGGCGCTGCGGAGGGGATCAGGCGGCCGCGTCGGCGGCGATCTCCACACCCTGGCGCAGCAGCGACTGGATGAAGGGATCCAGATCCCCGTCCATCACCCCCTGCACGTCGGTGGTCTCCTCGCCGGTGCGCAGGTCCTTGACCATCTGGTACGGATGGAACACGTAGTTGCGGATCTGGTTGCCCCAGGCCGCCTCCACGATGTCGCCGCGGATGTCGGCGATCTCGGCCGCCCGCTGCTCCTGGGCGATCACCAGCAGCTTGGCCATCAGCAGGGCCATGGCCTTTTCCTTGTTCTGGAGCTGGGAGCGCTCCTGGGTGCAGCGCACCGCCAGACCGGTGGGGATGTGCAGGATGCGCACGGCCGTCTCCACCTTGTTGACGTTCTGGCCGCCGGCTCCGCCCGAGCGGGAGGTGGTGACCTCCAGGTCCTTCTCGGGGATGTCCAGCTTGACCTCCTCCTCGAGCTTGGGCATCACCTCGACGCCGGCGAAGCTGGTCTGGCGCTTGTCGTTGGCGTTGAACGGAGAGATCCGCACCAGCCGGTGGGTGCCCTTCTCATTGCGCAGGTACCCATAGGCGTAGCGGCCGTCGATCTCGATCGTGCAGCTCTTGATGCCAGCCTCCTCCCCCTCGGAGAGCTCGTCCACGGTCACCTTCATGCCGTGGTCCTCGGCCCAGCGGGTGTACATCCGCATCAGCATCAGGGCCCAGTCCTGGGCGTCGGTGCCGCCGGCACCGGCATTGATCGAGATCACCGCCCCCTCCTTGTCGTAGGGGCCGCTCAGCAGGCGCTCCAGCTCCCAGCGGTCGAGGGCCCCCTTGAGGCTCTGCAGGCCGCCGTTGGCCTCGCCGAGGAGCTCCTCATCGGGCTCCAGGTCGTACAGCTCCAGGGTGGCGCGGGCGTCGTCGATGGCCGCCTGCCACTGCTGCAGCTGTTCCAGCTGGGCCTTGACCTCGTCCAGCTGACGCATCTGCTTCTGGGCCTGCTGCTGGTCGTCCCAGAAGCCGGGCTGGGAGGCGAGCTGCTCCAGGTCCCGTTGGCGGGCTTTCAGGGCCGGTACGTCAAAGACAGTCCTGGGCATGGCCCAGGCGGTCGGTGAGCTCGGAGAGGTCGCGCTTGAAGTCGGTGAGATCCAGCAAGGGGAAGCGAATCCGGCGATGGCTCGACCCTATCAGCGCCCCCCATCCGGCCGCCCCGGGCGCTGGGGGGACTGGGGCAGCCGGATCAGGGCATCCGCAAGCAGCAGCAGCCGGCTGGCGATCAGCAGCTGGGTCCGGGCTTCCTGTGGCGCCGGATCGGAGGCCTGGGGCGCCGGCGGCGGTTCCGGCAGCGCCGCGGCCAGCTGCTCCCGGCAGCGGCCCAGGTCCGCCAGCGCGTCCGGGGCGTCCCGCCCCTCGACGAGCGCCCCGATCCGGGTCCGGCCGCTGTCGAGCAGCCGCGGGATCAGCCCCGGCGGCACCCAGGCCGCCGGGGCTTCCTGCCGCAGCAGCAGGCAGAGATCCCGCGCCGCGCTCATCACCGTGCTGCCGTGCTGCAGCTGCTGCTGGGCCCGCAGTACCGCCTCGTCCGGCTGGCCGTGGATGAGGGTCCGCTCCGCCGCCAGCTGGGGCAGCCGGCGGCGCAGGCCATTGCGGCGTTCCCGCAGGGCCTCGACCTGCTGCTCCGGCGCGGGACTGGTCGGCAGGCGCTCCAGGAAGCGGGCCAGATCGAGCAGCCAGCCGTCACAGGAGGCCTGCCAGGCGCTGGAGGCCCGCTGGCTGTAGATCTGCCGCGACACCAGCACCCCCAGGATCACGCCCAGGATCGTCATCACCGTGCGCCAGAACCCGTAGTGCCACCAGGCAGCGCCGTGGTTCATCAGGCTGCCCGCCACCACATGCCCGCCCACCACGAAGCCGCTGGTCAGACCGGCGGCGAATCCGAACAGCCGCACCAGGGTCAGTCCCACGAAGACGCCGAGGGCGCTGGACAGGCCGCCCAGGATCCCCGCACCGATCACCACGGCGAGCAGTCCCAGCAGGGTGCCGATGATCCGCTCCCGCCCGGCCAGCACGCCGCCGCCGAGGTCGGTCTCGAGAATCGTGAGCACCGCCAGGGCCAGGAACAGGCCCTCCGGCAGCGCCAGATGGTGGCAGGCGGCCACCACCAGCGCCAGGACCGCCCCGTTGCGCACGATCACGGCCGACCGTCCCGGCGCTGTCATGGCGCTGATGCCAGGCTGCGCAGCCGCAGCAGGGCCTCGCGGCAGGCGTCGGCATCGATGGAGCGCAGCACGGCCGGCACCCGCACCAGGGCGACGGCGTGGCGCAGCGCCTGCTCGAGGGCCTCGTGCCGCTCCTGCATCCGTTCACTCGCCAGGCCGAGGGCCTGGGGGCTGCGCAGCACGGCGGCGCGCACGGCGCAGTGGGCGCCATAGGCGCCGATCAGCTCCTCCGCCCCGTCGGGGGACGTGCCAGCCAGCAGGGCTTCGATTCGGCCCTGCAGACCCCGCTCACTGTCCTCCAGGCGCTGCAGCGGCGAGCGGTACCAGAACAGGCGCTCGACGGCTATGCCCAGCAGCAGCCCGAGCAGGTGCCAGCCGGTCCTGTCGACGACGTACCAGCCCCCCATCCGCTCGTGGGCCGGCACCGCCAGGATCAGGACGGTCATGATCACGGCGTTCATCAGCGTGGCCGGACTCAGCCCCAGCCGGCGTCCCAGCAGCTGGATGAGGACGTAGCCGATGCCGATGGCGAGCCAGTTGTGCAGGGCCAGGGTGAGCAGCACCACCACGGCGCCGCCGAACACGGTGCCCACGATCCGCGCCCAGGCCGCCTCCCGTGACGCCTCCGGTGTGGGCAGCAGGCTGCGGGCGGCGCCGTAGACCACGTAGAAGCCGTCGATCGCGTTGACGTCCGGTCCGGCCGCCGCGTGGATCCCGGCCGCCAGGAATCCGGCGAACCCCACCTGCAGGGCGTTGCGGATCTGCTGGGGCGAAGGGGGACGGGGGCGCATCAAGCCGACGGACCATGCGCCGCCGGGGAATCAGGCCACAGGATGCCGGGCCTGCGCCGATCGGCCCAGGCGGATCTGGTGGGGCATGGACGGTCCCCTTAAGCTGCGCGATGACGCCCCATGTGAGACCGGATGGAGATCCCAGGAGTCCCCCCAGAGCAATCCGGGCAGGACGCCGTGGAGGAGAAGCCGCCGGCCAAGGTGGAGATCTACACCTATCGCTTCTCCCCCGACTGCATCCGGGCCAAGGGTCTGCTGGATCGGCTCGGGGTCACTTACAACGAATTCATCATCGACGACGATGAGATCAACAAGGAAGTGATGATGAAGCGCTCCGGCGGCCGCACCAGCGTTCCCCAGATCTTCATCGACGGCATCGCCATCGGCGGCTATGTGGAGCTCGCCAAGCTCCACACGGCCGGTGAGCTGGGCCCCATCCTGCGTCTGGTCGCGTGAGCCCCGATCGGGACGCCCAGCTGTTCGTGGTCGATCCGATCACGCGCCTGCGGCCGGCCAAGGATTCCAGCGTGGCCCTGATGCAGGCGGCCCAGCGGGCCGGTCTGGCGGTGTGGGTCTGCACCCAGGCCGATCTCTCCAGCGCCGCTGCGGACGACGGCCGCCACCGGCCCCGGGCCTGGGCCCAGCCGGTGCGACTGGCCCCGATGGCCGCCACCGCCGAGGGTTGGAGCGTGCCCGATCCCTGGGTCGAGGCCGATGGGCCCCGTGACATGCCGCTGGATCACTTCCGCTGGATCTGGATGCGCAAGGATCCGCCGGTCGATGAGGCCTATCTCTACGCCACCCAGTTGCTGGAGCTGGCCGAGCCCTTCGGGGTGCGGGTGCTCAACCGCCCGGCCGCCCTGAGGTCCTGGAACGAGAAGCTGGGCGCGCTGCGCTTCAGCCACCTGATGGCGCCATCGCTGGTCAGCGCCCGGGTGGAGCAGCTGGCCGCCTTCGCCGCCGGCCACCAGGAGGTGGTGCTCAAGCCCCTGGCGGGCAGGGCCGGCCAGGGGGTGGTGCGGACCGCGGCGGCGGCCCCCGGCCTGCGGTCCCTGCTGGAGCTGGTCACCCTCCAGGAGACGCTGCCGGTGATGGTCCAGGCCTTTCTGCCCGCGGTCACCGCCGGCGACAAGCGGATCCTGCTGGTGGACGGGGAGCCCCTCGGCGCCGTGAACCGGTTGCCGAAGGCGGGGGAGTTCCGCAGCAACCTGGCCCTGGGCGGTGCCCCGGTCGCCGCCGACCTCACCGACGCCGAGCGGCACATCTGCGCCGAGCTGGCGCCCGTGCTGCGGGCCGAAGGGCTCTTCTTCGTCGGCATCGACGTCATCGACGGCCGCCTCAGCGAGATCAACGTCACCAGCCCCACCGGCGTGCGGGAAGTGGAGCGGCTGGGCCGCCGGCCCCTGGCTGATCAGGTGATCGAGCGCCTGCTGGCCGGCTGAGGGGGGTCCGGCTCAGCCGAAGCCGGCCGCCACCGGCAGGTTGAGCTGCTGCTGCAGCACCCCGAGCTTGAGCGCCACCTCCTGCAGCTCCCGCTCGGGGTGGGAGCCCCGCACCAGCCCTGCCCCGGCGGTCAGCTCCAGCTGACGTCCCCGCAGGGTGCCGCTGCGGATCGCCACCCGCAGGTCCGTGTCGCCCTCGGTGTCGATCCAGCCGATCGGGGCGGCGTAGTGTCCCCGCTCGAACGGCTCCAGGCTGCGCAGCCAGGCCATCGCCTCGCGGCGGGGCAGGCCCGCCACCGCCGGGGTGGGGTGGAGCGCTTCGGCCAGGGTGAGCGGGGCCTGGCCGCGGAGCGACGCCGTGATCGGGGTGTGCAGATGGACCAGGGAGCCGTGGCGGGCCAGCCGCGGCCGCCGCGGCCGCCGCGGATCGAGGCCCGCCTTCTGCAGCACCGCGGTGATCGTCTCCACCACCAGCTCGTGCTCGTGGCGGTCCTTGCGCGACTGGAGCAGAAGATCGGCCGGCTCCCCCAGCGGCGCGGTGCCGGCCAGGGCATCGCTGCGCAGTTGGCCCTGCCGCAGGGTGAGCAGCCGTTCCGGCGAGGCCCCCACCAGCGCTTCCCGCTCCGAGCGCTGCCAGAGGAAGCGGCAGCTGCCGGGCTGGCTGCGGCGCAGGTGCGACAGCAGGCTGAGGGGATCGAGGGGACCATCCAGCAGCAGGTGCTGACGCACCGCCAGCACCAGTTTCTGCAGCTCCCCCCGCTCCACCAGCTCCAGGGCCCGGTCGAGGGCGGAGCGGTAGCCCGCGTGCCAGTGGGAGCCATGGGCGATGCCCACCGGAGTGTCCCGGCCCGCCATGGAAGGGCTGGGGCCGGCCAGGGCCTCGAGCCGCTGGCGGGTGTCCCAGAGCTCCTCGGCCACGCTGCGGGCCGTGACATCGCCCCCGAGGCTGCGCTGCAGCCGCAGCCAGCAGTGGCGGCCCTGGCGGCTCAGCTGCCAGGTGGGCAGGACCGCCTGCACCCCCGCCGCCCCGGTGCCGGGGTGCAGCGGGCTCTCGAAGAAGGCGAAGGCCAGCAGCACGCGGGGCCGGGCCAGGGCCGGACAGGGGGACGGTTCGCTGGCCAGGCGGCTGAGGCTGAGGCTGCTGAAGCGCTGGGCCAGCTCGAAGCGCCGCGGACCGCTCAGCTCCAGGCTGTTGCACTGGCCGGCGGCGGCGATGCTGAGCCCCGGGGCGCCGTCCCAGAGGAAGCGGAAGTCCCCGCCGCTGCCCAGGTGGGTGAGGGCCACGAGCGGGTCGAGGGCGGCCAGCGGCAGGGCCAGGCTGAGCACTCCCTCCTCCTCCAGACGCCGGCTGGCGGCGGTGGCTGCCGAGAGCAGCGCGGGGAAGGTGGCAGGGGCCTGCACCAAGGGGCCGCGGGACCGGGGCGGAAGGCTGCTCAAATGTATGGGCCTTTCCCCGCCCAACGCCCGCGGCCCCCATGTCTGAGCCACAGGTCGTCGCAAGCCGTTACGCCGCGGGGGGTGGCGCCGCCTCGAAGGCCTCTTCCCGCGGCCGCCTCTGGCGGGCGGCGGTGAAGTGGCCCATGTACGCCGTGGCGGTGATGCCGGTGCTGCTGGCGGCGGGATGGCGGCTGGGCCAGGGTCTGGGTCTGCGGCCCGGGCAGCTGCTGCTGTTCCTGCTGGCGGCCGTGCTGCTGCTGGCCTGGGAGAACCTCGCCAATGACGTCTTCGACGCCGACACCGGTGTGGACACCCACGGCAAGCCCCATTCCGTGGTCAACCTCACCGGCCGTCGGGATCGGGTGCTGGCCCTGGCCAACGGCTGCCTGGTGGTGGGGCTGGGCCTGATGGCCCTGGTGGCGCTGCGCAGCAGCGCCGTGGTGCTGCTGCTGGTGCTGGCCTGCTGCGGCCTGGGCTACCTGTACCAGGGACCCCCGTTCCGCCTCGGCTACCGGGGCCTGGGGGAACCCCTCTGCTGGCTGGCCTTCGGCCCCTGCGCCACCGCCGCCGCCCTGCTGGCCCTGGCCCCGGCCGGGGAGGGGGCGGGCGGGGTGCCCTGGGGGGACGCCCTGCTTCTGGGCAGCGGACCGGCCCTGGCCACCACGCTGGTGCTGTTCTGTTCCCACTTCCACCAGGTGGACGAGGACGCCGCCCATGGCAAGCGCTCGCCGGTGGTGCGTCTCGGCACCCGGCGCGCCGCCGGCCTGGTGCCCTGGTTCGTGGCCGCCGCCCTGGCGCTCCAGTGGGCGCCGGTGCTGCTGGGCTGGTGGCCCCTCACGGCCCTGCTGGGGGCCATCGGCCTGCCGCCGGCCCGGGCCCTGATCCGGCTCCTCGGCGAGGAGCACCACCGGCCGGAGCGCATCGTCGGCAGCAAGTTCCTGGCCCTGCGCTTCCAGGCTTTCAACGGCCTGGGGCTCGCCTGCGGCCTGGCCCTGGGCCCCTGGCTGACGGCTCTGGCGGGCCGGTGAACGCCAGGGCGGACGGGGGGGCGGGGCCGCTGGGGCCCCTGGAGCTGCGGGTGAGGCCCTTCGCCTTCCGTCTGCCCCGGCCGCTGCAGACGGCCAACGGCACGGTGGCGGCGAAACGGGGCTGGCTGCTGCGGCTGCAGGGCCAAGGCGGCGCCGTCGGCTGGGGCGAGGCGGCCCCGCTCGACCCGGGGGAAACCGACGCGGTGGCTGCGGCGCTGGAGGGCCTCGGCTCCGCCGTGGAGCGGGAGGATCTGGAGCGCCGCCTGCCCGCCCTGCCGCCCAGCCTGGCCTTCGCCCTGGGGGCGGCCCTGGCCGAGGC